>JAFAMT010000316.1 GCA_019233085.1 Herbaspirillum sp. | reverse complement strand
CCGATGCCGGTCAGCGCCTGGGGCCCCACGCCCAGCAGGCAGGCCACCGGCATGCCGTGGATATTGCCGGTCGGCGAGGAGGCATCGGTGTTGGCATCGGCATGGGCATCCAGCCACAGCACGCGCAGCTCCTTGCCCTGCTGGCGGCAATGCCGCGCCACGGCGGCAATCGAGCCGATGGCCAGGGCGTGGTCGCCGCCCATGAGCAGCGGCAGCTCTTCCTGGCGCAAGGCATCGCCCACGGCCGCGAAGACTGCCTGGTTCCATTGCACTACCTGGTCCAGGTGACGCAAACCCTGCACCGGTGGCAATTGCGGATTAGCGGGACCGGCCAGGTCGCCGCCGTCGCGCACATCCAGCCCGAGCTGCGCCAGGGCGTGCCCGAGGTCGGCCACGCGCAGCGCCGCCGGACCCATCGAGGCACCACGGCGGCTGGCACCGACATCGGTGGGCGCGCCCATCAATCTGATCTTGTTCATGCGTTTGCCTGCTCCTTCCATGCGCCTGGCGACACCGCCAGGCCGTAGAGATTCTTGGGATCCTCGAGATGCGGCACCAGGTCGATCTCGCGGGTAAAACGTGCATCGACGTGTTCGTCGAGGTAACGCAGCGCCGAGAAATCCTCCAGCGCGAAGCCCACCGAATCGAACACAGTCACCTCGGCGGGATCGTCCCGTGCGCTGGCCTGCCCGGCCAGCACCTGCCACAGCTCGGTGACGGTGAAGTCGGCCGGCATCTGCTGCAACTCCCCTTCGATACGTGATTGTGGCTCGAATTCCACCACCACGCGCGCGGCCTCCATGACCCCGCGATGCAACTCGGTCTTGCCCGGGCAATCGCCGCCCACGGCATTGAGGTGCATGCCCGGGGCCAGCATGTCGGGCGTGATGATGACGGCCCGGCGCTTGTCGGCGGTGACGGTGGTGACGATGTCGGCGCCCCTGACCGCCTCGGCCACGCTGGTCGCACGCACCAGCCGCAGGCGTGGATAGCCGCGCAGGTTGCGCACCAGCTTGTCGGTGGCGGCCGGGTCGGTGTCGAACAGGCGGATTTCCTCGATGCCCAGCAGCGTATGGAAGGCGATGGCCTGGAACTCGCCCTGTGCGCCATTGCCGATGAGGGCCATCACGCGGGCCTCGGGCCGTGCCATATGACTGGCGGCCAGCACCGAGGTGGCGGCGGTACGCAAGGCGGTGGTCACGGTCAGTTCACTCAGCAGGCGCGGGTAACCATCGTCCACATTGGCCAGCACGCCGAAGGCGGTCACCGTCAGCAGACCCTGCGCGGTATTGGCGGGATGACCGTTGACGTACTTGAAGGAGTAGAGCCGCCCATCCGAGATCGGCATCAGCTCGATCACCCCCAGACGCGAATGGCTGGCCACGCGCGCTGTCTTGTCGAACTGCGGCCAGCGCAGGTAATCGTCGCGGATGGTTTGCATGAGCTGACCCAGGATGGTGGGCAGGGACTGGCTGGCAATGAAGGCCTGGATGTCGTGGGTACCGATGTACTTGACCATGATGCGTCGGCCACACGAGTGGCCGCCTCTGCTGTCGTGATGGATGAAATCTTATCGACATTGACGAGAAATTAGCTTTCGTTATCGCTCATGATTTGCCATGATCATGAAACTTTATTTCATCATCGGGGAACATCATGGACAAGATCGACGTCAGGATCCTGGAATTGCTGCAACAGGACGGCCAGATGAGCAACGTGGACCTGGCCGAGCGCGTGCACCTGTCGCCGCCGCAATGTATGCGGCGCGTGCGTGCGCTGGAGGAACAGGGCGTCATCCGCCGTTATGCCGCCCTGGTGGCACCGGGTGAGGTGGGCCTCAATGTCACGGCCTTCGTCTCGCTGTCGCTGGACCGGGCGCAATTCAAGCGGGTGCGCGAGGTCGAGAAGGTGATCAAGGCCTTTCCCGAGATCATCGAGTGCCACACCATCTCGGGCGACTTCGACTACCTGTTGAAGGTGGTCTCGCAGGATCTCAAGAGCCTGTCCCACTTCCTCACCGACCGGCTCATGCAGGTGCCGGGCGTGGCCGGGTTGCGTTCGATGATCTGCCTGGAAGAGGTCAAGCCGAGTTCACCGCTGCCGATCTCGCTGGAATGAAAAAGGGCCGCCTGGATGGCGGCCCCTTGCAGTCGGGCATGCACGGGCAAGCCCGCAGGAGGATCAGATCTCGACCTTGGTCCCCAGCTCCACCACCCGGTTGGCCGGGATATGGAAGAAGTCCGAGGGCTTGGCGCCGTTCTGGTACATCCACGCGAACAGGCGCTCGCGCCACAGCGACATGCCCAGGAGCTTGCTCGGCACCACCGTGTCGCGGGCCAGGAAGAAGGACGTATCCATCAGGTCGAAATGGTGGCCGAACTGCTGCTCGGTCAGGTTCATGACCTTCTGCACTTCCGGCGTCTCCTTGAAGCCGAAGGCCGCGCGCAGCAGGTAGGTATTGCCACCCAGCTCCTTCATGGTCAGGCGCTCGCTGTCGGCCACGTAGGGCACGTCCCAGATGCTGATCTTCAGGAAGAACACGCGCTCATGCAGGATGCGGTTGTGCTTGAGGTTATGCAGCAGCGCCACCGGCACGGTGTCGATGTTACCGGTCATGAACACGGCCGTGCCGCCCACGCGATGCGGCGGGTGCGCCAGCAGGCCTTCGATGAAGGGCTCCAGCGGAATGCCGTCATCCTTGACGCGCATGCGCAGCAGCATGCGACCGGAGTACCAGGTCATCAGCAGGAAGAAGGCGGCGCCACCGATGACCAGCGGGAACCAGCCGCCCTCGGTGAGCTTCAACAGGTTGGCCGCGAAGAAGGCCACGTCGACCACCAGGAAGCAGCCGATGGCTACCACCACGGCCGGCATGCGCCACTTCCAGATATGGCGCATCACCACGCCGGCCAGCATGGTGGTGATGACCATGGTGGTGGTCACCGCCACGCCATAGGCGGCGGCCAGGTTGTCGGATTTCTTGAAGGCCAGCACCACGGCCACCACCAGCACCATCAGCATCCAGTTGATCAGGGGGATGTAGATCTGGCCCTGCTCATCCTCGGACGTGTGCAGCACGCGCATGCGCGGCACGAAGCCCAGCAGGATGGACTGGCTGGTCAGCGAGAACGCACCCGAGATCACCGCCTGCGAGGCAATGACGGTGGCCAGCGTCGACAGCACCACCATGGGCAGCACCAGTGGCTCGGGCACCATCAGGTAGAACGGGTTTTCAATGGCCTTGGGATTGGCGATCAGGTTGGCGCCCTGGCCGAAGTAGTTCAGCAGCAGCGCCGGCATCACCGTAAACACCCAGGCGTAGCGGATCGGCTTGATGCCGAAGTGCCCCATGTCGGCATACAGCGCCTCGGCCCCGGTCAGCACCAGCACCACCGAGCCCAGCACGATGAAGGCCTGCAGCGAGTGGTCGGCCATGAAGCGCGCGGCATAGTAGGGATTGATCGCCACCAGCACTTCAGGGGCCTTGAGCAGGTTGTACAGGCCCAGCAAGGCAAGCGAGATGAACCAGATGAACATCACCGGTCCGAAGAAGCGCCCCACCACGCTGGTGCCATGGCGCTGGATCAGGAACAGGATCACCACGATCACCAGCGTCACCGGGATGACCACGTGCGCCGTCGAGGGTGCGGCGATTTCCAGGCCCTCCACCGCCGAGAGCACCGAGATGGCCGGCGTGATGACTACGTCGCCATAGAACATGCAGGCGCCGAACACGCCCAGCATCATCAGCAGCTTGGCGCGCGACGACCCCGAGGCGGCCGACCGTAGCGACAGCGCCATCAAGGCCAGCACGCCACCTTCGCCGTTGTTGTCGGCGCGCAGCACGAACATCACATACTTGATGGTCACCACGATGGTGATGGCCCAGAACAGCATCGAGATGATGCCCAGCACGGCCCCGGGAGAAAAGGCGATGCCGTGGTCGGGACTGAAACACTCCTTCAATGCATACAGCGGACTGGTGCCGATATCGCCGAACACTACCCCAAGTGCGGCCAGGGTGATCAGGTGGAATCGCTGCGAACGTAAGGAAAGATTTGGATTGGTGTGAGATGAACTCATCTGGCTCCCTTTGCTTCTTCAAATTGTTGCCGGCGGGTCTGAAAAACGGATAGCACATTGGACCATCGTCAGACGTGTCCGGCCATCCACCCGGGCAGGACGCGTACTTTATCGCACTCTACCTGCGACGGGCTCAAAATGGCTCACGGCGCTGCAAGCCGTTGCGCGCCAGCCTCTTGCAGGACGTCGAAAACTTGACATCGGGATAATGTCTGATATCGGGAATTGCACTGCGCCAATCCCCCATTTCCATGGCAGGACCCGCTCCACGCCTGGGCTGTCGTCCTATACCCGGGCCGCATATGGATATGCGGTAATCGAATTTTTCTTTCTCCCCTGCCCTTTATATACTCCGAACGAATAAAGAACCGCGTTTTCCCATCATGACGGTTCTAAGCCATCGCCACCGGTTTCGCCGACCAGCCATCCACCGACACAGGACATCATGACCACCACCCTCCCCTCCACGGGACGCCTGCGGCGTCTGTTCAACTTCAGCCTGGCCGGCGGCCTGGCACTGTCGCTGCTGGGCGCGCCTCTGCTGGCTCGCGCCGAGGGCCAGCTACGCATCGCCGAGCAGTTCGGCATCGTCTACCTGCTGCTCAATGTGGCGCAAGACCAGCAACTGATCGAAAAGCATGGCAAGGCTGCCGGTGTCGATATCAAGGTGGAGTGGCTCAAGCTCTCCGGCGGCTCGGCCGTCAACGATGCCTTGCTGTCAGGTTCGGTCGACATCGCCGGCGCCGGCGTGGGGCCGCTGCTGACCATCTGGGACCGCACCCATGGCCGCCAGAACGTGCGCGGCGTGGCCTCGCTGGGCAACTTCCCCTACTACCTGGTGAGCAACAATCCCAAGGTCAAGACGATTGCCGACTTCGGCGACAAGGACCGCATCGCCCTGCCCGCCGTGGGCGTGTCGGTGCAATCGCGCGTGTTGCAGTTTGCCTCGGCCAAGCTGTGGGGGGATGCGCAGTACAACAAGCTGGACAAGATCAGCATCGCCGTACCGCACCCGGATGCCACTGCTGCCATCATCAGCGGCGGCACCGAGATCACCGGCCACTTCGGCAATCCGCCCTTCCAGGAACAGGAATTGGCGGGCAATCCCAACGCCCATGTCGTGCTGAGGTCCTACGATGTGCTGGGCGGCCCTTCCTCGGCCACGGTGCTCTACGCCACCGAGAAATTCCGTCGCGACAATCCCAAGACCTATGGCGCCTTCCTCGACGCCCTCGACGAGGCGGCCAGGTTCATCACGGCCAATCCCGAGAAAGCCGCCGACATCTACCTGAAGGTCAACAAGGGCAACACCGACCGCAAGCTGCTGTTGCAGATCATCAAAAACCCGGAAGTGCAGTTCAAGATCGCGCCGCAGAACACCTACGGCCTGGCCGAGTTCATGCACCGCGTGGGCGCCATCAAGAACAAGCCGGCATCGGTGAAGGATTACTTCTTCGATGATGCGCACATCCAGGGAGGCAGCTGAGATGCGCCGGTCATTGCTATCGGCTAAATTGTTTCCGGCCCTGCTGGCCGGCGTGCTCGCCGCCGGCCTGTCGGCCCAGGCCCATGCCGAGGGCAGCATCCGCATCGCCCAGCAGTTCGGCATCGGCTACCTGATCCTGGACGTGGTGCAGGACCAGAAGCTGATCGAGAAATACGGCAAGCAGGAAGGCCTCGACATCAAGGTCGAGTGGACCAGCCTGTCGGGCTCCACCGGCATGAACGAGGCCCTGCTGGCCGGTGCCCTGGACGTGGTCTCGGCCGGTGCGCCGCCGGCCCTGGTGCTGTGGGACCGCACGCGCGGCCGCCAGAACGTCAAGGCCATCGCCTCGCTGGGCTCCATGCCCAACTACCTGCTGAGCAACAATCCCAACGTCAAGACGCTCAAGGACTTCAGCGACAAGGATCGCATCGCCGTGCCAGCGGCCGGCGTGGGCTTCCAGTCGCGTACCCTGCAGATCGAGACCGCCCGGCTCTATGGCAAGGCCGACTACAAGCGCTTCGACAGCATCTCGGTGAGCCTCTCGCATCCCGATGCGACCGCGGCCCTGATCGCCGGCGGTTCGGAAATCAACGCGCACTTCTCCAGCCCGCCCTTCCAGTACCAGGCGCTGGAGAACAAGAACATCCACAAGGTGCTGAGCTCCTACGACATCATGGGGGGACCGGCCAGCTTCAACTTCCTCTACACCACGCAGAAATTCCACGACGACAATCCCAAGACCTATCGCGCCTTCTACCAGGCGCTGGTGGAAGCGGCCGAATTCATCCGCAACAACAAGGCCAAGGCAGCCGACACCTTCATCCGCGTGCAGAAGTCCAAGCTGGCACCGGAGTTCGTGCGGCGCATCGTGGAAGACCCCGAGATCAATTTCACCGTCTCGCCCGAACGTAGCTATGTCTATGCCGAGAAACTCCACGAACTTGGGGTGCTGAAGAACCGCGCCAGCTCCTGGAAAGACTATTTCTTCGAGGAAGCCTATGCACAACCCGGTAGCTGAGACCGCCAGCGTGAGCGCGGCCACCGTCCATCCACCGCTGTTGCAGGTGGACCGTGTGAGCCTGCAATACCGCAGTGCCACGGCCGTGGTGCAGGCCACCCATGAGGTCAGCTTCGATGTCCATCCGGCCGACCGCTTCGTACTGCTGGGCCCGTCGGGCTGTGGCAAGTCCAGCCTGCTGAAATCGGTAGCGGGCTTCCTGCCGCCGGCCGCCGGCGAGATCCGGCTGGAAGGCCAGGCCGTGCACCAGCCGGGGCCGGACCGCATCGTGGTGTTCCAGGAGTTCGACCAGTTGCCGCCCTGGAAGACGGTGCTGCAGAACGTGATGTTCCCGCTCCTGGCCTCGCGCACGCTGGGCAAGCGCGAGGCCGCCGAGCGCGCCCGCCACTATCTCGACAAGGTCGGCCTGGCGCGCTTTGCCGATGCCTATCCGCATACGCTATCGGGCGGCATGAAGGCGCGCGTGGCCATTGCCCGCGCGCTGGCCATGCAACCGAAGATGCTGTTGATGGATGAGCCCTTCGCCGCCCTCGATGCGCTGACCCGCCGCAAGATGCAGGAGGAATTGCTGGCGCTGTGGGAAGAAGTGCGCTTCACCCTGCTCTTCGTGACCCACTCCATCGAGGAGGCGCTGGTGGTGGGCAACCGCATCCTGCTGCTCTCGCCCCATCCGGGCCGCGTGCGTGCCGAGATCAACAGCCACCAGTACGACCTCTCCAGTCTGGGCGGCGTGGGTTTCCAGCAGACCGCGCAACGCATTCACCGCCTGCTGTTCGAGGAGGGTGATGGCAGCCCCACACCGGCCGCCGAGCGGACGGTCAATTTCGGCGACGTCCGCTTTTCCTACTGAATCACTCCTATTGATTCACTCCTATTGAATCACGCGTAATGCCTACCGAGTAACGCCATGTCCCAGACTCCCCCGATCCGCGACGAGTACGAAATCCCGCTGGCCCCCCTGCCCGGCCTGGTGCTGCAACGGCAGTTCTCGCTGCCGCAACGCATCTGGCAACAG
>JAFAMT010000182.1 GCA_019233085.1 Herbaspirillum sp. | reverse complement strand
CGCAGGGCCTTCACGCCGGATGCCTCGGCGCGGGTGCACCAGTCTTGCAGTTGTTGCAGCAGCTGCTCGCGGGTCGAGTGCGAACGCTCCCAGATGGCGCTGAGCTCGATGCGCATCTCATGCATGGTCTGCAGCGCCTTGCTGTGGGCGAACAGCTCGGAGAGCTGCGCCTTCTGGCCATCTTCCAGGCGGCCCGGTTCACGTTGCAGCAGCTTCTTGGAGGTCTTCAGGAAGCGCGATTCCAGCTTGGCCTTCTCGATCAGGTGGTCCAACTCGTCCTTCCAGGCGGTCTTGAGGGAACGGGCATACTTGGCGGTCACGTCGTAGCGGTTGGCGATAACGGACTGCAGCGTATCGAAGTCGACCACGGACTTCTTGCTGTCGAACTTGGGCACCGGTGCCACCTTCTTCACCTTGGCCAGGCCGAAGGTTTCGAGGATGCGGATATACATCCAGCCGACGTCGAACTCATACCACTTCGACGAGAACTTGGCCGAGGTGCCGAAGGTATGGTGGTTGTTGTGCATCTCTTCGCCACCGATGAGGATGCCGATCGGGAACAGGTTGGTCGAGGCGTCGATGCAGTCGTAGTTGCGATAGCCCCAGAAGTGGCCCAGGCCATTGACCACGCCAGCGGCCCAGAACGGGATCCAGGCCATCTGGACAGCCCAGACGGTCAGGCCGATGGCACCGAAGAGCAGCACATCGATGATCAGCATGATGCCCACGCCCTGCCAGCCGTACTTGCTGTAGATGTTGTGCTCGATCCAGTCATCGGGGGTACCGTGACCGAATTTTTCCATGGTCTCGGCATTCTTCGACTCATTGCGGTAGAGCTCGGCGCCCTGCCACATCACCTTGTTGATGCCGCGGGTCTGCGGGCTGTGCGGATCATCTTCGGTCTCGCACTTGGCGTGGTGCTTGCGGTGGATCGCGGCCCACTCCTTGGTCACCATGCCGGTGGTCAGCCACAGCCACAGGCGGAAGAAATGGCTGGGGATCGCGTGCAGGTCGAGCGCGCGGTGCGCCTGGCAACGATGCAGGTAGAGAGTCACGCCCACGATGGTGATATGGGTCATCACCAGGGTGTAAATGACAATCTGCCAACCGCTTGCATGCAGCAAACCATTGGCAACAAAGTCGAGGATCGCATCTAAGGTCATCACTACTCCAAATAGAAAACAACTATCGGGCTACACAACGAAACACAAACTTGTTCCGGCAAAATGAGTTTAATTTCTTTTAATTGCCGGGTATTGTACGCGAATTCTGTTCGCCTGGGACATCAGGATTTTCCTGGGTCTGGCTTTGACGGAAGCTGCGCTCATCCATGATGCGGATATCCCGCTTGGCGTGGGCCACCTGGATGCCATGGGCCTTGAAGGCTTTCCAGATTGCCCTGTTAACATCGGACAACACATTCAGACGTCCGTTTTCCGGGTCGGTGATCCAGAACCCCAGTTCCAGCTCCAGTCCGTCGGCGCCGATCTTGATCAGCAGGGCCTGCGGCGCAGTCTGTTGCGATACCCGCTGCACTTCAAGTGCGGCCTGCTCCATGATAGACAAGACGGTTTCGACGTCGTCCTGGTACAGAATTGTAAGCTGTGTGGACAAACGTACAATGCGATGTGTCAATGAATAGTTTTGTACCGGATTGGAGACAAATAGTTCATTAGGCAAGACCGATTCGATCCCATCCAGCCCCTCCAGGATGGTGTAGCGGGTGTTGATCTGGGTGACCTTGCCAAAATATTTCTCTACGGCAACCATGTCGCCGATCACCATGCTGCGCTCCAGCAGGATCACGAAGCCGGACACATAGCTGCTGGCAATCTTCTGCAGGCCCAGGCCGATACCCACGCCCAGCGCGCCGCCGAACACCGACAGCACGGTCAGGTCGATACCCACCAGCGACAGGCTCACCAGGAAGGCGATCAGGATCAGGACGGCACGCGCCATGCGCGCCACCACGGTGCGCAGCGAGGAATGCATGCCGCTGAACTTCATGAGCCGGTTTTCCAGCACCGTGCCGATCCACAGCGCGATGATCAGCGTCACCAGCACCGAGGCCCCCGCCTGCAGCATGGTCAGCAGCGACACCTGGTGGCGGCCCAGCGGCAGCGTGGTGGTATCGAGGTAATCGACGAAATCCGGCCACACGCCGGTGATCCACATCAGCACGCACAGCCAGACCAGCACGGCGATGGCCTTCTCCGACAAGTGCAACAGCGCGCCCACGGTGGCGTCCTTGACGAAGATGCCGCGTAGCACATAGAACACGAAACGCATCGACACCTGCGCCACCGTCAGCGGGAACATGATTTCCCACAGCGACACCGAATGCCCACCGCGCCTGAGCGCGTAGTAGGCCGCGGTGAGCAGGACCAGGGCCAGCAGCGGTGAGAGCACGCGGGCAAAGCTCTTGACGCCGATCTGCATCATCAGCGATTGCTCTTCCTGGTCGCCGGGCAGCACGAAGCGGCCGCGCAACCAGCGTGAGAGGCCGATGCCACCCAGCAGGCAAAGCCCGATGACGATCAGCTGACGCAGCAGTGCCAGCGGTTGTGGGTCAGTAAACAACGAGAAAAAGTGGTCGGTCATGGCTGGCCGCAAAGGGTTCGAACAATGGAGCGGCGCCGTCCAGGGCCGGAGTGGCGCACCGCCCGTGCGGCTTCTTGCCTACGGGCGGATGTGCTCGGCGCTACAGTTGGCGAGCCTGCAATTGTACCTATTTTGCGACCGGCACTATCGTGGTTCGTTATGGGCGGGGAGAGCCCAGGCCCACCTGGCTGTCAGAGCGCTGCAGCAGCAGCTTGACGGTGTGCTCGGCGTTGCCGACGATGGTATCGGCCAAGGCCTTGTCATCGGCCATGCGCGCCAGTGACACCGCGCCCACGATGACGGAGACGATCGATTCGGCCAGGCCCATGAAGTCCTGGTAATCCAGTCGCATCAAGTGGGCCGCGAACATCTTGACGAAGCGCGAATAGCCCGCCGTGACGACTTCCTTGACTTGCTGGTCGGCATGGCCCAGCTCAGTAGAGAGGTTGGCCAACGGGCAGAGCAGGCGGCTGTCCTCGCTCTGGTGCTGGCGCAGGTAGTGGAAGACGATCAGATCGATAGCCTCGCGCGGCGGCTTGCCACGGGTGAGCTCGTCCAGATTGGCGACGATATAGTCGAAGGCCACCGCATTGGCATCGGCGACCAGGTGTTCCTTGGAGGTGAAATGGCGGTAGAAACCACCCTGGGTCAGGCCACAGGCCGACATGACGTCAGCGATGGCCGTCGCGGCTATACCATTGTTGAGAAACAGTTCCGAAGCGGTGGCGAGGATGCGCTTCCTGGTTTCGGCGGCTTCGGCATTGGATTTGCGCACGGCAAGCTCCTGTCAATCTACACTGATAAATAGATTATCATTGTACTCCAAAAACCAGGCCGCGCATCTCTAGCGAAAGCGCAAGGGGCGCTGATCCGCAGACGACGGCGGCCTGCCCGCCAGGGCGACTTCAACCACGCAGGATGTCAGTGAGGTACACCGACGACGACAGCCCCTGATGGATCTGGCGGCTGGGCTCATCAGCCAGGACTTCCTCGGCACCGGCCTCGAAGGCATCAAAGGCCTGACGGACCACGCTTTCCGGGCTGACCTTGGGCGCATCGAAACCGCGGGTCAGATCCGTATCGATGAAGCCGGCGTGCACGCCCACGACCTGGGTGCCCTGCTGGCGCAGTTCCTGACGCAGGCCATTGGTCAGCGACCACGCTGCAGCCTTGGACACGCCGTAAGTGCCCAGCACGGGCGAACTGACCAGGCTCAGCAGCGAGAGCATGTTGATGATGGCACCACCGCCATTCCTGGCCAGGACAGGAGCAAAAGTCTGGCTCAGGTTGAGCACGCCGAAGAGATTGGTGTTCAGGTGATTCTGCAGCTGTGCTTGCGCGTCGGCGGACAAGAAGGCACCGGTGCTGGCGATGCCGGCATTGTTGATGAGGATGGTGAGGTCACCGATCTTCTCGGCTGCGGCCCGGACCTGGTCAGGCTTGGTGACGTCGAGCTGGATCGGCTCCACACCGGCCAGCTTGACCGAGGACGGATCACGGGCGCCGGCATAGACGCGCTTGGCGCCGCGCTCCAGGGCTTGGCGGGCGAATTCCTGGCCCAGACCGCGATTGGCACCGGTCACCAGTACGATTGCGTTTTCGAATTTCATGATGATTCCTTTCATTGGGTTGGTTGGGCTCGCTTGTTGCCTTGCTTGAGCCGATTTGTCCGTCTCTGATTGCTGCTGCTTCTGCTTTGCTTCTGTTCCTGCGTCCGTGGGTGCCGCGTCCACATGCCGCTGTCCGGAGCCGGTCACGCCAACCTGGCGGCGACAGTTTTCCCGCCACCCATGAATATGATGATCATCATATTTTTAGATAAACCGGCCTGCACATGCCCTGCCCGCGCCGCACTCATGTGGCGTAGCGTTCCAGCAGTTCAGCGCGGGTCGAGGCCAGTAATGCACGCCCCTGCTTGCCGTCGCCCAGCACACGGGCCATCTGCATGGCACCGCTGATCGTGGCGGCAATCGTCCAGCTCGCCCCTTCGCCATGATGTTCTGGCAAGAGCTCGCGCACCAGCTTCTGCAGGCTGATGATCGCCTGTCGCGACGACTCCACCACCTCCGGCGCCTGGGTGCGCATCTCGCTGCACAGGGCCGCCACCGGGCAGCCGTTCTCACAGGCAGTGATCTGGCTGTCGGACAGATAGCTCTCGATGAAAGCCTGGAAACGATTGCCATGTCGCGCCGACAGTTTCTCCACGAACGCGCTGACCAACGCACCGCTATCCTGGCTGGCATGCGTGACCGCCTCGGCCAGCAAGGCATCGCGCGAGGCAAAATGCGCATAGAAGCCGCCATGGGTCAGGCCGGCCTCCTTCATCACCTCGGCCACGTTGACGCTCTTGAAACCGGATCGGCGCATGACACGTGCGGCCGCCGCCACGATGCGCTGATGGGACTGCTCCTTTTTGCTGGTGGGGATCGAGTTCATGCACGCACAATAGCACAAAATATGATTACCATCATATTATTTCCATCATCTATTCCTCACTGTCGGCGCGGCGATACATTTTCTGCCGAGGTCTTTGCCCTGGCTGGCGCGATCAGAGGACCGGGCTGGCTCCCCTGCCGCTCATGCGCTGTCGTCCTGACCAAAGGACTCCCGGTAGCGCTGCGGGCTCACGCCCAGTGAGCGGACGAAGGCATTGCGCATGCGTCCGGCTTCGCCGAAGCCGCACTCGTAGGCGATGGTCTTGATGGGCGACGCGCTCTGTTCAAGCAACACGCGGGCCGCATCGATGCGGGCCCGCTGGACGAATTCGGCCGGCGCCACGCCGGTGGTCCGCACGAACGCCCGCGAGAAACCGCGCACGCTCATGTTGGCCACCTGTGCCAGTTGCGCCACCGCGAGCTCCTCCCTGAGGTTGCTCAGCACATAGCGTTGCACTTCGGCAATGACGGACTCGGGAGGGGCAAAGGCATTCAGATAGGGACTGAATTGCGACTGGCCGCCCGTGCGCTGCATGACCACCACCAGTCGCTTGGCCACATTCAGCGCCACCTCGGCGCCCCAATCCTGGCGCAGCAGGTACAGGGCCAGGTCGATGCCGGCAGTCACACCGGCGGAGGTGTAGAGACGCTCGTCCTGTACGTAGATGCGATCGGCCTCGACCTGGGTGCGCTGACAAATGGCCGCCAGCGCATCGGCATCGCTCCAGTGGGTCGTCACGGTGCGACCGTCGAGCAGGCCAGCCCGGCCCAGCATGAAGGCGCCGTTGCAAATCGCCCCGAACTTGCGCGCGCCCATGCAGGCCTGGCGCAGCCAGGCGTAGAGGGCGGGGTCGAACTCCCGTTGCGGCAGGCCGGGGCCTCCCGCCACCAGCAGCATGTCGAAAGTGGTTCCGGCCTGATGCCAGACGGTGCTGGCGTTCACGCTCATGGCATTGGAGCAGGTGACGGCAGCGTCATCGACGCTCACGGTCTGCAGCGCATACCGGTCCTGCGGCAGCAGGAAGCGGTTGGCCTCGGAAAACACATCCAGCGGCCCGGAAACGTCCAGCGCCTGGACACCCTCGAAGACCACCATGGTCACCGTTTTCATCACGATAGATTGCCCTCTCCACACTGCGCCATGTCCGCCTCACCGCTACCGTCAGTAGTCCCCACGATAAGCTGCAATACCTTGCAATTTCGCGGCCCGGCGCCCTGCTGGCCGAAAATGCCGCCCCTTTGACCGGATACGCACGCATGCCAGCGACCACCTGCCTGCCCAGCGCTTCGATAATGGCCCCGCCACCCGAGATGCGGGTGCCCCATTTTGGAGAAACCCATGAATCAAGCCGCTCCCCCCGCCCTGACCAACGACAGCCAGGTCCATCCAGCCGAACGCATCGGCCCCTCGTTTTCGGTCGACGGCATGTTGCTGGCGCGCCAGAAAACGCGCGAAGCCATCAGCCGCATTGCTGAGCAGGTCCGTCCCGGCATGGTGGAGGAAGACGCCGTGGCCATGGCCAAGGAGACCATGACCGGCATGGGCCTGGCCCTGAGCTGGCACCCCACCCGCGTGCGCTTCGGCAGCAACACCATCAAGCCCATGAAGCAGGCCTCGGTGCCGGGAGTGGTGCTGCAGGAGAACGACATCTTCTTCCTCGACATCGCCCCACGCGTGGATGCCTGGGAGGGCGACGGCGGCAAGAGCTTCGTGGTCGGCCAGCATGCCGAGTACGCGCGCTGCGCCGCCGATGCCGAGCGCCTGTTCCATGAAGTGCGCGCAGTATGGGAGCGGCAACGACTGAGTGGCCGCGCACTCTACGCCTTCGCCGACCGCACTGCGCGCTCCATGGGCTGGGAACTCAATTTCGACCTTCCCGGCCACCGCGTCTCCGATTTTCCACATGCTGCCATCCACACCGGTTCGCTGGCCGACTTCGAAGCCAGCCCGGCGGCCATGCGCTGGATCCTGGAGATTCACCTGCGCGACCCACTCTCCCGATTCGGCGCCTTCTTCGAAGACATGTTGCTGGAAGACAGCGACTACCAGCGCTGAAGCGGCACCCCGCCCGGCAGGCGCCGCCTGCCCGGCCGGCACCTCAGGAGAGCGCTTCCAGGCACAGGGCGATGCCCTGGCCGCCGCCAATGCACAGCGAAACCACCGCCCGCCGTTGACCGTTGCGCTTGAGCGCATGGGCCGCCTTGGTAATGAGGATGGCCCCGGTCGCACCGATCGGGTGACCGTGCGCAATGGCGCCACCATCGACATTGAGGCGTTCCGGCGCAATCTGCAGTTCGCGCTGGACCACCAGTGCAATGGCCGCGAAAGCCTCGTTGATCTCGAAACGGTCCACCTCGGCCAGGCTCCAGTTGGCCCGAGCCAGCGCCTGCTTGACCGCAGGTACCGGCCCCAGTCCGAACATGCCAGGCTCCACCCCACTGACCGCTGCCGCGCGCACGGCCACCAGCGGCTCCAGGCCGAGGCGCTGCGCCGTCTCGCGCGTGGCGACGATCATGGCCGCTGCGCCCGCGTTCACACCAGGCGCATTGCCTGCGGTGATGGTGCCATCGACGCGGAATGCCGGCCTGAGCCGCGCCAATGACTCGGCAGTGGTGTCAGGACGCACCGCTTCGTCATGGGCGAAAATCTGCTCGCCCTTCTTGAGCGTCAACCTGATCGGCACGATTTCGTCGGCAAACACGCCATCGCGCTGGGCCGCTGCCGCGCGCTGCTGGCTTTGCGCAGCAAAGCGGTCCTGTTCTTCCCGGCTGAGTTCATACTTCTGCACCAGGTCTTCTGTGTGCCAGCCCGAGTGCTTGCCGGAGAAGGCATCGTTGAGACCATCCAGCAGGATCGCATCCACGACCGTCGCGTCGCCCATGCGCATGCCCGTGCGCGCAGCCGGCAGCAGGTAGGGGGCGCGCTCCATGTTTTCCATACCGCCGGCAATCACGCACTGCGACAGGCCGGCGCGTATTTCGGCAAGCGCCGTCACCACCGCCTGGGCGCCGGAACCGCAGACCCGATTGACCGTCATGGCCGGCGTCTGAACGGGCAGCCCGCCCTTGATCGCGGCCTGGCGCGCGGGATTCATCGCATTGCCGGCCTGGATCACATTGCCCATGACCACCGAATCGACCAACTCCGGCGCGAGGCCGCTGTCCTGCAAGACCGCGCGGATCACATGGGCGCCCAGCTCGACTGCGGGCACTTCCTTCAGACTGCCGCCAAACGCGCCGATGCCGGTGCGGCGTGGAGAACAGATGACTATTTCCTGATGCATGGCATACCTCTCTGGTGTCGATCACTCGCTCACTGGCGAAACTGACAGCCCCTCTCGGCCGCAACCTGCCAGGGCTTGTCAAACAGTTACTTTCACAATGAAAGTAACGTGATCCTAACACCTTTGCCGCTGCTTTTCATCCGGCCGTTCAAGACCGATGGCGCAGGCGATAGCGTGCCGCGCCCGGAACGGATATTCCTGGGTCGGAGAAAAATGTGGAATAGCGGGTGGGTCTGGAGAGTGTTCCGGGAGAGAGGCAGTGGCCGCTCAGGGCGCCAGTTCGGCATCCTGTCGATGGCGCTGCCAGTTCTGTGCATAGCGCGCGGCCAGCGGGGGATTGCGGCCCAGTACCAGGATGTTCTCGGCGTTCTTGTGCTGGGCCGACCAGGTGAAGTTGTAGCTGCCGGTAATGACGGTGGCCGATGCCAGGGGCGCATCGATGATGATCACCTTGTTATGCGCATTGCGATACGCGGTCTCCAGCCACACCGGGATGCCGGCGCCGCGCAGCTGGCGCAGGCGGTCGCTGGCATTCTTGTCGAGCTGGCCGTTGTCCATCAGCACGCGCACGTCGATGCCGCGCTTGCGTGCAGCGACCAGTGCATCGGTGATGGGGCGACTGGTCAGCAGGTAGGCCTGCACCAGGATCTGTCGCCGGGCGGCATCGAGTTGCCCGACGATCAGGGCTTCGATGTCATCCCAGGGGGCGAAGGCGGACTGGATCGTTCCCTGTGCCGCCATCACCGGCGGCGCAGGCTGCGCTTCGCGCGCCTGGGCCGCGGCCGTCAGCAGGCCGGCCAGCAAGGCCACCTGCAACCAGGAGACGGCCTGGCGCATCATTCTGCGGCGCGACGCTCCAGCACGGCAGCGAAGAACCCGTCGGTCTGGTGCTGGTGGGGTAGCAGCTTGAGGTAGTCGCCCATCTCCAGCGCAATCTTCTGCTCGGCCAGGATCTCGCTCATGGGGCGCAGGATGAAGTCCGGATGCGATTGCAGGAAATCGGCCACGACGGCGTCGTTTTCCTCTTCCAGGAAGCTGCAGGTGCCATACACCAGGCGGCCGCCCGGACGCACCAGGCGCGAGGCGCTGGCCAGGATGGCGCTTTGCTTGGCGCGCATCTCGGTGAGCGTCTCCACGCTCTGGCGCCACTTCATGTCGGGATTGCGGCGCAGGGTGCCCAGGCCGCTACAAGGCGCGTCCACCAGCACGCGATCGAGCTTGCCGGCCAGGCGCTTGACCTTGGCGTCGTTCTCATGGGCGATCACCACCGGATGCACGTTGGACAGGCCGCTGCGCGCCAGGCGCGGCTTGAGCTTGGCCAGGCGCTTCTCGGAGACATCGAAGGCATACAGGCGACCGGTATTGCGCATGAGCGCGCCCAGCGCCAGCGTCTTGCCACCAGCGCCCGCACAGAAGTCGGCCACCATCTCGCCACGCTTGGCACCGACGATCTGGGCCAGCAGCTGGCTGCCCTCGTCCTGCACTTCGATGGCGCCATCCTTGAACAGCGGCAGGTTCTGCAGCGCCGGCTTCTTCAGCACGCGCAGGCCCAGCGGTGAATACGGAGTCGGCTCACAGGCCACCGGGGCCTTGGCCAGCTCGGCGATGACGGTGTCGCGGTCGGACTTCAGGGCGTTCACGCGCAGGTCCAGCGGCGCCGGACGGTTCATGGCGGCGGCCAGTTCCAGCGTGGCTTCCTCGCCGATGCGGCCGACCAGCTTCTCCCACAACCAGGGCGGCAAGTTGCTGCGCATCTGCGCGGGCAACTGGCTGCGGTCGATCTGGGCGACGCGCTCCAGCCATTCGGCTTCGCCTTCCTGCAAACCCGCCAGCGGTGCCACGCCAACGGCATCGGCCAGGCCCAGCAAGGCCATGCGGCGCATCATCGGGCCGCTGCCGGATTCGGCGAAGTTGGTCAGTACCGTCTTGTTGCGCAACAGGCCGTAGACGGCCTCGGCGATCACGCCGCGCTCGCGGCTGCCCAGCTTGGGGTTGTCGCGGAAGTGACGCGACAGCGTCACATCGGCCGGGCCGGTGAAACGCAAGACTTCGCGCAGCAGTTCTTCGGTATGGGGAATGATCGCGGGAGGCAATCTCATGCTA
>JAFAMT010000177.1 GCA_019233085.1 Herbaspirillum sp. | reverse complement strand
GTGACCTGGGTCCATTCCTCATTGGCGCGTGTATGGGTGAACTTGAGCATCTTGACGCGCTCGTGCCAGCGCCCGCCGTTCATCCATCCCAGCCGCATGCCCGGCGCCAGCACCTTGTTGAGCGAGACGCAATAGATCACGTTGCCGCTGCGGTCGCGGCTCTTCAACGTTGACGGGCTGACGCTGCCATCGGCCAGCTCGGTGTAGGCATCGTCCTCGATCAGCGGCAGGCGCAGTTGTTCGCACAATTGCACCAGCTTGTCCTTGTGGTCTTCCGGCATGATGCAGCCCAGCGGGTTCTGCAGGTTGGGCACCACCACCACCGCCTTGATGTTGCCGTAGGTCCGCACAGCCAGTTCCAGCGCTTCCACCGAGATGCCGGTGTGAGGGCTAGTGGGGATTTCCAGCGCCTTCATGCCCAGGTTTTCCAGCGCCTGCAACAGGCCGAAATAGGTGGGCGACTCCACCGCGATGGTGTCGCCTGGTCCGGCCACGGCGCGCAAGGCCAGGTTGAGCGCCTCGATGCAGCCGTGCGTGACCACCACTTCCTCGGTATCGATGCGCATGCCGGCGTTGAGCGCGCGGCGTGCCACCGCCTGGCGGAATGTGGCATTGCCGTTGTGCGGCATGGCGCTGGTGAGCAGTTCGGGGCGATCACGCAGGGCGCGCATGGCGGCCTGCTTGAGGGTTTCCACCGCATAGAGCTCAGGGGCGCAGGTCATGCCGGACAGATCGATGCGCGGCGCGCCGCTCTGGCGCAGCGCAATGTACTTGGAGACCTTTTCATGGATGCCCACGTATTGCTCGGGGTCGATGGCCATCAGGTTCTTGGGCTCCTGCACCGGCTGGATCGCCTGCCGGCGCGGCTGGCGCACGAAGTAGCCGGAACGCGGACGCGCCTCCAGCCAGCCGCCCTCCTCCATATGGCGCAGGGTCTGCAAGGCCGTCGACAGGCTGACCTGGTGCTGACGCATGAGGTCGCGCACCGAGGGCATGCGGTCACCCGCTACCAGGGTGCCGGACTGTATCGCCCCCTGGTAATGGTCGGCCAGGCGACGATACAGGGGCTGCCGGCCGGATTCGGCCGCCGCTGTCATGGCGGGAATGGCCGGAATGGCCGCAATGGCAGGAGCGACCGGGGTGGCCGCAGCATTCACATCGGGTAGAAGCAGGCTGGTATCCATAACAGCAATCATGTTCCGGGGGAACAAACCATAACAGATACAGAGTATTCGAAAAGAAACGATAACAGATAGAAAATTCACCAGCTGTTACGCTGCAGGCCTGATTTTCCTGTGCCTGTTGCCGTCGTGCTGCGCTCCCTAGACTGCAAGTGTCCCCACCTGACGGAGAAATCAGCATGCACAGCCCCTGGCAATCCCCTCTTCCCGAACTCCAGCCCAACGCCCAAGCCTTGAAACTGGTCCGTGGCCAGGCCCGCCAGGTCTGGCTTGCCGCCGGCA
This sequence comes from Herbaspirillum sp., assembly GCA_019233085.1. Taxonomy (GTDB): domain Bacteria; phylum Pseudomonadota; class Gammaproteobacteria; order Burkholderiales; family Burkholderiaceae_D; genus Herbaspirillum. The sequence continues at coordinate 7,120 of JAFAMT010000177.1, read as the reverse complement.
GCCTGGTGCTCTGCCAGGCCCCGGCCATCTATGTGACCGAATCGCCGCAATGGCAAGTAGAACGCCTGACAAGCCGGCAGACCCGGCTGGCCGATGGCGAGCGCATGGTGCTGGAGCAGGATGGCTGGATCGAGATCCACGCCCCGCAAGGCGGTGAGCTGCTGTGCCTGCTGCCGCACAAGCAAGCCTGGCATGCGCCGCTGTCGGCCTGGTTCAAGCGCCTGGCCGCGCAGTGGCAGGCCGGACGGCAGGCGCCCCGGCACTGATGCACGCCTTGCCACGCCGGCAGGCCAGGCGGGATGGCCGGACCGCCCCCTGGCCATCCTTCGCGGGGCAACAATATGTGACATTTATGCAGTTTTGCTCAAAAAGTTTGCATAAATTCCTGGCATCGCGGCGTTGTTGCGCGCCGGTGTTTCTGTAAACCCATTACACTTCATCATCAGCAAAAGATGAAGCGTCATGCAGAACGAACAAGCCCCCGATCCCGCTATTGCCGTAACCAGCCCGACGACCAGGATTCCAGCCCTGTCGGAACAGCAAACCTTCGACCTGACCCCGGTCTCCCTCTGGAAGGAAGACTACAGTGGCCTCAAGCGCCTGTTCGACCGGTGGCGCGCCGAGGGCGTCAGCGACCTGCGCAGCTACCTGAAGCAGGATCTGACGCGCGCCCAGGCCTGCGCCATGCAGATCCGCGTGGTCGACGTCAACCGTCGCACCCTGGAATGGTACGAGGCACGCGACCTCGCACACCTGGTCGCGAACCTGGACAAGGTGTTCCGCGACGACATGATCGACACCTTCATCGATGAGCTGGTGCAGCTGTGGGAGGGTAGCACCACCTTCTCCAGCTATACCGTCAACTACACGCTGGGCGGCCGGCGCCTGGACATCCAGCTGTCCGGCCGCATCATGCCCGGCAGCGAGCAGACCTGGGATTACATCCTGCTGGCCATCGAGAACGTCACCGAGCGTGAAACCGCGCGCAAGAAGCTTTCGAACAGCGAAAACTATGCGCGCGGGCTGTTCGAGTACTCCCCCATCTCCTTGTGGGTGGAGGACTTCAGCCAGGTCAAGCGCCTCTTCGATGACCTGCACCGCATCGGCATCACCGATTTCCGCACCTTCACCGACGTCCACCCGGAATTCGTGGAACGCTGCATGCAGGAAATCCGGGTCATCGACGTCAACCTGCAGACCCTGTCCATGTTCGGCGCCCCCGACAAGGCGACCCTGCTCTCGCGCCTGTCCGACGTATTCCGCGACGACATGCGCCAGCATTTCAACGAGCAGTTGATCGAGCTGTGGAACGGCAACCTGCTGCATCAGCGCGAAGTCGTGAATTACTCGCTCAGCGGCGAGACCCTGCATGTGCACCTGCAGTTCTCGGTGTTCCCCGGTCACGAAGACCGCTGGGACCTGGTCCTGGTGGCGCTGACCGATATCACCGCCCGCAAGAAGGCCGAGGCCTACCTGGAATTCCTGGGCAAGCACGACGAGCTGACCAAGCTGCACAACCGTGCCTTCATGGTCGATGAACTCAACCGCCTGGAGCGCAAGGGCCCCTTCCCGGTCAGCGTGATCGTGGCCGACCTCAATGGCTTGAAGGACGTCAACGACGAGCTCGGCCACGCCGCCGGCGACGCCCTGCTGCGGCGCGTGGGCGAGGTGCTGAGCAAGGCCATCGAGCGCCCTGCCAGCGTGGCGCGCACCGGTGGCGACGAGTTCGCCATCCTGCTGCCGACCACCGATGAACGGGGCTGCGTACTGCTGATGGACCAGATCCAGAAGCTGGTGGATGTCAACAACCAGTTCTACTCCGGGGTATCGCTGAGCCTGTCCATGGGGGCGGCCACCGCCGCGCCGGGCGAGCGCCTGGAGCAGGTGGTGCAACGTGCCGACGCCCTGATGTACGAAGCCAAGCGCAACTATTACGCCGCCATGCCCGGCATGGAACGGCGCCACCTGCCCGACTGAGTGTGTCCCTGTCCGATGCCACCATGACGGGCGACGGCCTCCTGCGCGAGGAACAACGCCTGCTGGTCGGCAACGAAACGCTGGCCGCCGATACCCTGCGTAGTGCGCCCGGCCAGCCCGTGCATACCCTGGTGCTGCACGGCGCCGGCCAAGGCCATCGCCAGCGTCAATGGCCGCTGCGGGAAGCCCTGGCACTGCGCGGCCAAGCCAGCGCGGCCATCGATTTCTCGGGCCATGGACAGAGCAGCGCCCATCATCCCAACTCCCTGCGCAAGCGCCTGGACGAGGCCCAGGCCGCGCTTGAGCACCTGACGCTGGCGCCACGCACCGTGGTGGGGGTGAGCATGAGCGGCGAGATCGCCATGCGACTGGCCTGCCGCCCCGAGAACCATATCACCCACCTGATCACCATCGTCGGCGCCGTCTATGACGGAGCGGCCTTTGAATTGCCCTTCGGTCCGGATTTCAGCGCGGCCCTGCGGCGCCCGGAAAGCTGGCGCGATGCCGCGTCGCTGGCACTGATACGCCACTATCCCGGCCGCATCACCCTGATACGCGCGGCCGAGGATGCGGTCATCCCCTCCGAAGTGGCTGAACTGATCCGGCAACACGCCGTTTCCGCAAGGCAGTGCCGAATCGTCGACCTGCCCGGCGTGGATCACCGCGTCAGCGAACGCAGCGCCCAGGACGCAGCGCTGCGCGACTGGCTGGCCGAGCTGATTGCTTCCTAGAACAGTTGGGATTGCGGGCCGGCGGATCAGGCCGTAGTGGAGATCAGGCTGCCCACGATGGCCTGGGTGGCCGCATCGCTGACGAAGGTACTGGCTAGGTCGGGATTGGTCTGGAGCAAGGCCGATTCCTGGGGTGTGAGGCCATCCTGGCCGGTGAATACCCCGGAGCCGTTGTAGACGCCACTGGTCGAGGTGGTCGCGCTGATGCTGTCCAGCTCGCCCTGTTGCAGGGACTGGGTAGCCTGGTTCTGGGTGGTATCCGGGGTGATGTTGGCGGAGGATCCGGCATTGACGAAGGAGTTGTACAGGCCTGCCGCATTGTAGGTCAGGCTGTCGCTGCTGCTGGAAGAGCCGCCCAGGGTCACGATCACGGAGGCTTCCGACGACAGTTCCAGAGCCTGCTGCAAGGCAGCCGGATCATTGGTCGTCGAGACCGGATTGCTGGTAGTGTCAACCGGCGTCGGGGATGACGAGGATGACGATGATGCCGGGGAGGAAGTCGTCGACGATGAAGTCCCGCTACTGCTATCGGTCGTGAAGCTGTAGGGATCGAGACTGCTCAGGGAGGTCAGGGAGGTATCGATGGCCATGATAGAGCCGATATTGTGAAAACCAGAAACAATTTGATGCCAATCCTAAAAAGATTCTAGGAAAGAATGTCGGCATCGGCAAGGCGTCCCCCGTCGCTGAAACAAAAAACCCGGCCAAGGCCGGGTTTTTCGTCGATCGGCGCAATACGGCTCAGTGCGTCTCGTCGCCGTGCTCGTCCTTGGTCTGGACGATACTGACCGGCTTGCCCTTGACCCGGCGCCAGATGTAGACACCGTAGCCCGACAGGCCATACAGCACGAACAGGCCGAACAGCACCTTGGAGGGATCGCTGGAAATCGCCACCAGCGCCACCACCACCAGCAAGGCGGCGATGAACGGGACCGGCTTGCGGAAGTTGACGTCCTTGAAGCTGTAGAACGGCACATTGGTGACCATGGTGATGCCGGCATACAGGGTGATCACCCAGGCCGCCCAGCTCAGGTCGGTACCGGCGAAACGCAGGTCATCCATGAGCCAGACGAAGCCGGCCACCAGGGCTGCTGCCGCCGGACTGGGCAAGCCCTGGAAGTAGCGCTTGTCGACCACGGCGATGTTGGTGTTGAAGCGCGCCAGGCGCAAGGCACCGCCCGCGCAATAGACAAAAGCGGCCAGCCAACCCAGCTTGCCCATGCCGCGCAGCGACCATTCGTAGACCACCAGCGCCGGCGCGGCGCCGAAGGACACCATGTCCGACAGGCTGTCGTACTGGGCACCGAACTCGCTCTGGGTATTGGTCATGCGGGCTACGCGGCCGTCCAGGCTGTCCAGCACCATGGCCACGAAGATGGCGATGGAGGCATAGTCGAACTTGAGGTTCATCGCCATCACGATGGCGTAGAAACCGCAGAACAGCGCGGCAGTCGTAAATGCGTTGGGCAACAGGTAGATGCCGCGCGACCGGCGCCGCACCACGACCTGCCCGGACTCGTCCACGGGCGCGGCGGGCTTGGGCCGGCGCAGGGACTTCGGGAAGGAAATGCCGGCTTTGGTCTTGCGTCGTCGAATGGTGGGCATCGATGTCTAGTAATGGAATTGCGGGAAAACCAGGATGGGCTCATCGTCCGCGCTGCAATGCGATGCGATGAGCCTGTCAGGTGGGATCAGAGTTCGGCCAGGATGGTTTCGGTGGCGGACACTTTTTCACCCACGCTGACCTTCGGGGTCGCCGTCAGCGGCAGGTACACGTCCACGCGCGAACCGAAACGGATGAAGCCGTAGCGCTGGCCGCGAGCCAGGGTGTCACCAGCCTTGACGTAGCACAGGATGCGACGGGCGATCAGGCCGGCCACCTGCACGCAAGTCACGCTGTGGCCGCTGGTGGTGGTGATGGCCAGGGCATTGCGCTCGTTTTCCAGCGAAGCCTTGTCGAGGTCGGCATTGACGAACTTGCCGGGGAAGTATTGCACCTTCTCGATCTTGCCATCCACCGGCGCGCGGTTGGAGTGGACATTGAAGACATTCATGAAGACGCTGATCTTCAGCGCTTCGCGATCGGTGTAGGGATCATGGGCACGGGCCACCACCACGATACGACCATCGGCCGGCGACAGCACGGCATTGGCGGCCTGCGGGATCACGCGCGGCGGATCACGGAAGAATTGCAGCACGAACAGCGCAACGATCCACAAGGGGAAGGACCAGCCACCGCAGTAATAAGTCGCCAGCGCCGCCACGACCACGGCGATGGTCAGGAAGGGCCAGCCTTCACGGGCGATAATGGGATGGGGATAGTGGTTATTGTTCAATGTTGCTCCAATGATCGCGGAAAGTTCAAAAGTAAAAGCGTGCCTATTCTAGTCCAGCGCCCGCCAAATGCAATGGAATGCGCGGCTGGCATGCCGCTTGACACGCCATCGGCAGGAAATTCGGGCATTTCCCCTCCCTACCGGGCAGAGAAAAACAGCCAGGACCGGCTGGGCGGCCGTCAGCGCGTCTGGGCGCGCGAGAAGCTCAGCTTGAGTTCGTTGCGCGACAGGCCGCGCGGGCCGGTCAGCTGCATCTGTCCGATCAATACCGTGACGTCGGCATCGGCATAGTCCAGGCCGGTGACTTCGGTAATCTGGCGCAGATCGCCCTGGCGGCGCTCGCGGGGCTCATCGGCAATGATGCCGGCGGGCTCCTTGGCCAGCGGTGCGCAAGCCTTCACCTCATTGACCAGGCGCTGGTAGGCGCTGCCCATCTCGACCGGTGTCGCGTAGCGCCAGATGCAGGTATAGACCGAGGAATTGTCGGAGATGGCACAGCTCTCGGCACCATCGAGCATGAAATTGGAGAGATAGAGGGGGCCGCGCTTGTCGCTCTTCATGACCGCATCCGGGCCATCCTTTTTCCAGCCATCGAAGTGCGACTGCGACTGCTGGTGGATGGCACGCAGGTCGGCACAGATGTCGGCATGGGCCGCCGGGAGGGACAGCAGTCCCAGTGCCAGCGGGGCGAAAAGCTTGGTGATGATCCGCATGTTGATCCTGAAAACGGAAAAGGAGGCCGATTATAGCCTCCCTCTCGCATCTGCCCTCAGGGGCAGGGGGTTCTTGCCTGGACTTGCCAGCCTGGCGACTTACTTGAAGCGCACCTTGCCCACCAGGCGCATGTTCAGCGTGGACTCACCCGGCTCGAAGCTGGGCTCGGCGACTTGCACGCTTTCCTGGGCCATGTCCGAGCGCATCATCGCCATCTTGGCCATGGGGGCCGCCGCTGGCGCGGCATAGTTGCCGGAACCTTCGAAGTCCACGGTTTCCAGGACAGCGTCAGAGGGGGCGCGATGCATCGCATTGGCAATGAAGCCCACGCGCTCTTCCAGGTTCTTGTAGGTCGCATCGACCAGGGCGGCATCGAGCTTCTTGGCCGCAGCAGGGCTCAAGCCGAACTGCAGGCCGTTCAGGCTCATCAGGCCCTGGGCTGCCGCCACCGTCTTGGGCAATGCCGCCAGGTTCTGGGTCGTCATGTCCAGGTACTGGCCGACGCGCCAGCCCACTACCGGGCGCGGCTTGCCAGGCTGGCGCGGCTGTTGCGCCGTCACCGGCGGTGCGTCAGCATAGACGGCATAGGTGTAGTAGCCATAGCTCTTGAGGGCTGCCTGCGGGTCCTGGCGCTTCAACAGGTCGATGCCCTGCTTTATCTTCTGGTTCACGCGGGAGGCCGCAGCGGCCTTGTCCTTGTCCTGTTCCTCGACTTGCAGGGTCACGCGTGCCTGGTCATTGGGTACGCTGATCTCGCCGTTGGCCGGCACCACGACGATGGTGCCAGTAGTCTGCACCGGGGCCTGAGCCTGGGCCTGCGCCTGGGTGGCCAGACAGGCAGTGGCCAGCACGGCGCCGAGCATGAATTTGCGGGATGGTGTCATAAGGGGTCCTCTTGTTCGCATTATCGATGACGGGATGATCATAACTTCATATGGTCGCTCACATCCCGGCACTTCGACGACTGTCCTCTCCCATTGGTTCTTGGGAAAATGCAACAAATAGTAAAAAAATAACAACAACCCGCGTTATCTGCGGCGATATCCCGTCAAGCGCCACCTCGCCCTCACCAAATCCAGCGACGAAAAAAAACGCCACGGTTTCCCGTGGCGTCTTCCCTAACAGTCAAAGTCTGAGCGAACAGTGTCCGATCAGTTCTTGCTCTGGTCGACCAGCTTGTTGGCCTTGATCCAGGGCATCATGGCGCGCAGCTTGTCGCCGACGATTTCGATCTGGTGCTCGGCGTTGATACGACGACGCGACAGCAGGGTCGGCGCACCGGCCTTGTTTTCCAGGATGAAGCTCTTGGCGTATTCGCCGGTCTGGATGTCTTCCAGCACCTTCTTCATCGCAGCCTTGCTC
>JAFAMT010000098.1 GCA_019233085.1 Herbaspirillum sp. | reverse complement strand
GCAGGGCGATGTGCTTGCGCCGGGCCAGCGCATGCCCCATGGGCAGCGCCACCAGCAGCTTTTCGCGATGCACCAGCTCATGGCAGAGCGCATGCCGGCTCACCACCTGGCGCATGAAGCCGACGTCGATCATGCCCGTCACCAGCGCCTCCATCTGCGCCACCGACACCATCTCGCGCAACACCAGCTCCACCTCTGGCAGGCGCACCCCTGCCTGCACCAGCAATGCGGGGATCATGCTGTAGGCACTCACCGCCGTGAAGCCCAGCGTGATGCGCCCGGCCTCGCCGCTGGCCACGCGCTGCGCCGACAAGGCCGCCTGCTGGGAGAAGGCCAGGATCTGCCGCGCATCCCGCAGGAAGCTGCTGCCGGCCGCCGTCAGGTGCACCTGGCGACTGCTGCGCTCCAGCAACTCCACGCCCAGCGCATGCTCCAGCATCTGGATCTGGCGGCTCAGCGGCGGCTGCGTCATGAACAGGCGCTGCGCCGCCCGCCCGAAATGCAGTTCCTCGGCTACGGCCACGAAACAGCGAAGTTGGTGTAGTTCCATGAATGAGGTCCACGATGCGTTTCGATTTGAATGGCTGAGTCATTCAGCAATTCAATTCCTGTATTGATCCATCCGATATCTATGTTAGACGAACATTGATCGCCTTCCTATACTGGGCCCACCAGATCAACCCGGCAGGCCCGCACCCCGGCCTGCTTCACGGAGAACACAGTGAGCCAGCCCATCGACATCCTCTTGACCCAAGCCATCCCCGCCTTCATCGATGCCCGGCTGAGCGCCGACTACACCGTGCACCGTCTCTACCAGGCCGAACAGGCAGGACAGGCCGAGGCCCTGCTGGCGCAGGTCGGCCAGCGCGTGCGGGGCGTGGTGACCGGCGGCGTCAAGGGCCTCTCCAATGCCTTGATGGACCGGCTTGGCGCGCTGGAGATCATCGCCATCAGCGGCATCGGCACCGATGCGGTGGACCTGCAGCAGGCCGCGCGTCGCAAGATCCATGTGACCACCACCCCGGGCGTGCTCACCGAGGACGTGGCCGACATGGCTCTGGGCCTGATCATCATGACGCTGCGCGATCTCGGCGTAGGCGAGCGCATCGTCCGTGCCGGCCAATGGGGCAAGACCACCCAGCCGCTGTCGCACAAGGTCAGCGGCAAGCGCCTGGGCATCGTCGGCCTGGGCCGGGTCGGGCATGCCATCGCCAGGCGCGCCGCTGCCTTCTCGATGCCGATTGCCTATAGCGACCCGCAGCGCCAGGACGACAGCGGCTACCGCTTCGTGGCCGATATCGCCGAACTGGCCGCCAGCGTCGACATCCTGGTACTGGCAGCCTCGGCCGACCATGGCCAGGTGATCGTCACCCGGGAGGTATTGGCCGCGCTGGGACCGCAGGGCTACTTCATCAACGTGGCCCGCGGAAAGCTGGTCGACCAAGCCGCCCTGGTCGAGGCGCTGGTGCACAGGAAGATCGCCGGCGCCGGCCTGGACGTGTTTGCCGACGAACCCCACGTGCCCCCTGCCCTGCTGGGCCTGGACAACGTGGTGCTGCAACCGCACCGCGCCAGCGCCACCGAGGAAACCCGGCTGGCCATGGGCGAGATCGTGCTGGAGAACCTGGCCGCCTGCTTCGCCGGCCAGCGCCCGCCGACCAGCGTGACCGCCTGAAGCCGGCCGAACCAGGCCGGCAGTACCCTACCTAAAAAACCATCCGCAACAGGAGGAGACACCATGCATCAATCCGCCACCCCATCCCCGGCCATCGGCGAAGGCCGTGACGCCGGCGCCCTGGCCAAGGGCGCCACCGTCGGGCACTTCCGCTACCGGATCCTGGCCCTGATCTTCATCGTCACCGTGGTCAACTATGCCGACCGCGCCACCATGTCCATTGCCGGCACCGGCGTGGTCAAGGAACTGGGACTGGACCCGGTGATGCTGGGGATGATCTTCTCCGCCTTCGCCTGGGCCTATGCCATCGGCCAGATCCCCGGCGGCTGGCTGCTCGACCGCTTCGGCGCGCGCCGGGTCTACGGTACCAGCCTGCTGCTGTGGTCGGTCTTCACCATGCTGCAGGGCACCGTGGGCTGGCTGGGCCTGTCGGGCGTGGCCGCGGCCGGCGCCCTGTTCTTCATGCGCTTCATGCTGGGGCTGGTGGAGTCTCCGGCCTTTCCGGCCAATTCGCGCATCGTGGCCTGCTGGTTCCCCACCCGCGAGCGTGGCACGGCCTCGGCCCTGTTCAACTCGGCGCAATACATGGCGGTGGTGCTGTTCACCCCGATGATGGCCTGGCTCACGCACCGCATGGGCTGGGAACATGTCTTCCTCTGGATGGGCGGTGTCGGCTTGCTGCTGGGCGTGGTGTGGTTTTCGTTCTACCGCGAGCCCCACGGGCAGAAGCAGCTGGGCGTAGCCGAGCTGGAGCACATGCGCGCTGGCGGCGCCCTGGTCGACCTGGAACGCAATCGCGTCAACCGCAAGCAGCGCACCCGCCTGGCCGATGTCGCGGTACTGTTCCGCAACCGCAACCTGTGGGCGATCTACATCGGCCAATACTGCATCACGGCGCTGACCTACTTCTTCATCACCTGGTTCCCGATCTATCTGATCAAGGGACGTGGCATGAGCATCATGGAAGCCGGCTGGGTGGCGGCGCTACCGGCTATCTGCGGCTTCAGCGGCGGCATCCTGGGCGGGGTCATCTCGGACTGGCTGATCCAGCGCGGCAAGCATCCCTCGCTGGCGCGCAAGACGCCCTACGTGCTGGGCATGGCCTTGTCGACGCTGCTGGTGGGGGCCAACTTCTCGGACTCCAATGTGGTGGTGATCGCGCTGATGGCGCTGGCCTTCTTCGGCAAGGGCCTGGCTGCGATCGGCTGGGCCGTGCTGGCCGATACCGCGCCGGAAAACATGGTCGGCCTCAGCGGTGGCGTCTTCAATGGCATCGGCAATATCGCCGGCATCGTCACGCCCATCGTGATCGGCTATGTGCTGGCCAGCACCGGCTCCTTCACCAATGCACTGTGGTTCGTGGCCGCGCATGGTGTGCTGGGCATCCTCGCCTATGTCGGGCTGGCGGTGCGATTCGAGCGGGTGCGGGTGGACTAGCGCCCGGGCATCACATTCCCCAGCTGGTCGGGCCCGCCACCGAGCGCCACCTGAAGGCCACGCCAGCATCACCTCTAGCGCGCGAAATAGAGGTCATGCAGATGATCGAGATCGACCTCGGCCGCCGTCTGCGACAGGATGACCTTGCCGCTCTGCATCAGGTAGACATGGTCGGCCACGCCCACGGCGCGCTCGGTGTTCTGTTCCACCAGGACGATGGTGCGCCCCTCCTGCCTGAGCCGCGTGAGGATCTCGAAGAGTTCATTGACCACCACCGGCGCCAGGCCCAGCGAGGGCTCGTCGATGATGAGCAGCTTGGGCTCCGACATCAGCCCGCGCGCCATGGCCAGCATCTGCGCCTCGCCACCGGAGAGCGACCCAGCCAGCTGGCGACGCCGCTCGCGCAGACGCGGGAACATGACATAGGCGCGTTCCAGGTTGTCTTTCACGCGGGCGCGGTGCTGGGGGGCGAAGGCGCCGATGATGAGGTTTTCCTCGATGCTCATGGCGCGGAAGATCATGCGTCCTTCCGGGATCATCGCCATCGAGACCTGGGACATCTCCCAGGTCGGCATGCCGTTGAGTACGCGCCCATCCAGGCTGACCTGGCCCTGTGCGATCGGCAGCAGCCCCATGATGGCGCGCAGCAGCGTGGTCTTGCCGGCACCGTTGGGGCCGATGATGGTGGTCAGTTGCCCATGCCCGACCTTCAGACTGACGTCCCACAGCACATTGATGGCGCCGTAGCCGGCGCGCAGGTTGGTGACTTCAAGCATGGTCAGGCTCCGGTATAGCTCTTGATGACGGCGGGATCGCTGAACACCTGGGCCGGTTTGCCCTCGGCGATGAGCTGGCCGAAATTGAGTACGGCCACGCGATGGCACAGTTGGCTGATGGTCTCGATGTCGTGCTCGATGATGACGATGCCCACCCCAAAGGCCTCGTGCAAACCCTTGAGCATCTGCATGAAGCGGCGCTTGCCGTTGGTCTCCAGGCCGGCCAGCACTTCGTCAAGCAACAGCAGCTTGGGCTGGGTCGCCAGGGCCTTGGCCACTTCCAGCGCCTTGAGTTCGGTCAGGGCCAGTTCGCTGGCGGCATCGCGGTCGGCCTTCTCCGTTAGCCCCGTGAAGGCCAGCACCTCGGCGATCTTGCTCTCATCGACGCGACCGGTGGCAAAGCGCTGCGCCACGATCAGGTTCTGGCGCACCGTCAGCTCGTGCATGGGTTGCGGAATCTGGAAGGTACGGCCTATCCCCAGGCGGGCGCGTCGGTGCAGGGGAGCATGCAGGATATCGGCACCATTGAAGCGGATGGCCCCGCCGGTGGGCCGCACCAGCCCGGAGATGGCGTTGAAGAGCGTGGTCTTGCCGGCGCCATTGGCACCTACCAGCCCGACCACGTCGCCGCTGCCGACCTCCAGCGATACCTCGTTGACGGCAGTGAGGCCGCCGAAGCGCACCGATACCTTGTCAAGTTGCAGCATGCTTGCTCCTCGTGAACTTGCCCTTGAACAGCTTGCGCAGCAAAGGCAGCAGGCCGTCCGGACTGAAGACGATCATCGCCACCAGCAAGCCGCCCAGCACCAGCTGGTGACCCGAGGGAATGATGTTCTTGAACACCAGCTGATCCAGCAGGTAGACCACCACGGCACCGACGACCGGGCCGGTGATGCTGCGGTAGCCGCCGAAGATGGCCGCCACGATGGGGATGGTGACCCACAGGGCGCTGAAGGCGTAGTCCGGCTCCAAGAAGCTGATGTAGTGCGCATTGAACGCCCCCACCACGCCGCACATGAAGGCCGACAGCAACAGCATCATGCCCTTGAGCACGACGCTGTTGACGCCGACCACGCGGGTGGCATCCTCGCTCTCGTGCATGGCGCGCAAGGCCAGGCCATAGTGGCTCTCGCGCAGGCGCGCGTAGATCACGGCAAACACCAGCACGATGGACAGGATCACGAAATACGCGCCACTCTTGCTAGACAGGTCCAGCCCCAGCAGCGTGGGCAGCGGGGGGATGTTGGAGAGCCCGCCCGAGCCGCCGGTCATGGAGGTCCACTCCGTGGCCAGGATGCGGAAGATATGGGCGTAGGCCAGGATCGCCAGCGCGAAGTAGGGACCGCGCAGGCGCAGTACCGGCAACATCGCCAGGGCCGCCACCAGCGCACCGACCCCGCCCAGCAGCAAGGCCACCAGCACCGGTACGCCGAACTTCATGCTCAGCACTGCCGAGGTATAGGCGCCCACGCCGAAGAAGGCCGCATGGCCGAAACTGATCATGCCGCCCAGGTTGCCCAGCAGTGCCCACGACAGGGCGATGCCGCCGATCACCATCGATGCCACCAGCAGGCTCATCACATAGTGGTCCTGGGCAAACAGCAGCGGTCCCCCCACGCACAGGGCCAACAGGGCCAGGAGGCGGGTCTTGCTCATGTTCTCATTCATGTTCGCATTCATGTTCGTCATCATGCTCATCCCCGTCTTCCCCGCACCCCGAACAAGCCATTGGGCATGATGAACAACACCAGCAGGAACAATCCCATGCCGGCCAGTTCCTGCAAGGCCGAACTGGCCAGGGTCACCGTCAGCGCCTCGGCCACGCCCAGCAACACCGCACCGATCAGCACACCCGGGATCGACCCGACCCCGGCCAGCACCGTGATGATGAAGGCCTTGACCGTCAACACGCCACCATAGGCCGGGCTGATGACGCCGTAGCTGAACAGCGCCACGCCGGCGAACGCGGCCAGGATGCCGGCCACGATGAAGGACACCAGTTCGGTGTAGCCGGGATTGATGCCCATGAGCTTGGCCGCATCGCGGTTGCTGGAGACGGCCCGCACCGCGCGGCCATACCAGCTGCGCGAGAGCCACCACCACAGGCCGGCCATCATGAGCAGGCTCACGCCGAAGAACAGCACCTCGCTGCGCATGCTGTAGAAGGGACCGAGCACGAAGGCCTCCTGCATCCATTCGGAGCTGGTGGAGCGGATGTCGGCCTTCCACACCAGCAACATGCCGTTGGTGAGGATCACGCCTATGCCGTAGGTGAGGATGAGCGAGTTGATCTCGCGATCCTTCTTGATGCGACCCACCACGAAGTACACCAGCGCCGAGGTCAGGCACACCACCACCAGCGCAATCGGAATGGCCAGCACCGGATTCAGGCCCAGGCCGGACTCCACCGAATAGGCGATGTAGGCCGACAGCAGCACCAGTTCGCCCTGCGCCAGGTTGATCACCCGCATGGCGCCGAACACCAGCGCCAGTCCCAGGGCAATGAGGGCATACGAGCCCCCCTGCAGCAGCCCCGAGTACAGGGCTTGCAGTATCAGTTCACTCATCTCTGCATTCCGTTGGGTTGAACGCGGGCGCGACCACCACCGCCACCCGCGGCAGCCGGTGCACGCCCACTGGGTATTACCAGGGTACGGCCGGGTAGTTCATCTTGCCGGTGGCGGCGTCCTTGGGCCAGACGATGGTCACCTTGTTGCCCTGATGCTGCCCCATGTGATGGGTGAAGTTCAGGTTGTCGCCATTGCTGCCGAACTGCACGCGGCCGATCAGGGTGTCGCGGTCGGTCTTGCGC
>JAFAMT010000016.1 GCA_019233085.1 Herbaspirillum sp. | reverse complement strand
AATAGAACAGGCAGTGATCGAAGGCCCGGCGGGCGCGCTGGTAGTCGACACAGTCGACCACCACCAGCGTGACCTGCGGCAGGCTGGTGCGGGTGACCTTGCCCAAGAGCGGAAATCCGAACTTGAAGCGCCTGTTGAGTAGTTTTTGTCGGATCCTGTCGAGCATGATGGTGAAGAGGGACTACTTGAAAAAGGGAAGGCGCGCCACGCAGCGCAGGGCGCAGTTTAGCCGACCGGATGCGATGAGGGATGTTCCAGCCTGTAGGCATGGGCAAACAGGATAGCCATGAAGAGGCCGTAGAAATTATCGCTGGCCCCCCACATGAAGGTGACGTCGGTCAAACCGAAGACCACGAAGCCCACGCTGGTCATCACGCCCATGCTGGCCACCGCACGCAGTTCGCTGCTGGCGTGGCGCATCCGGCGGGCAAAGTAGATACCCGGCACCAGATACAGCGCCAGCAGACCCGCCAGCCCGAAGCTGCCCAGCGTAGCCATGTTGTAGAAGATCTCGTTGTGGGAGTGGATCTGGCGCGCGATCACGGGAGGAATCTTGCCTTCCTCGCCCAGGCGCTGCAGGGTCGGCATGAAGTTTTCGCGTCCGACGCCGATCACTGGATGTTCCGTGAACAGCATGAACGAGGTGCGCCACAAGCCCAGACGGGTGCCAACCGAGGTATCGGAGGCGCTGTCCTGGGAGTAGATCGTCAGGTCCTGCTGGGCCGCCAGGATACGGCTGCGCACATGCGCGCTGGAAGAAAACAGGCCGATCACCACCACCACTGCGCCCAAGGCCAGCAGGATCTTCTTTCTGGTGTCGAAGCGGTCGAACAGGATCATCGCCGCTACGGCCGCCAGGAAGGGAATGGCCAGCCAGGTGCCCCGGGTGCCGGAGATGTAGGCCGCGTAGAGCGTGCCGGCGAAGGCCAGCAACTTGAGCAGGTTCAAGAGGCGCCGCGCGTTGGTGCCGCCCGGGGTGTAGCGCATCGATACCAGGGTGAAGAAGCCCATCAGCAGCGTCATGTCCGCAAACTCGATGATGGGCATGAAATCGACATGGTCAGCGCGCGTGGTGCCGCCATCGGTAATGACGTACATCTTGGCCGTGCACAGCAGCGCGGCCAGCAGATAGCTCCATTGCAGCCAGCCGAACATGCGGGCCGTGCAATGCAGGCAAGCCCAGGCCAGCAGGATGAACAGCGCCATGCGCGAGGGATAGTCGAAGCTGCGCGCCGCGAAGTCCCGCGCCAGCAACTGGTAGGCCAGGATCGCCAGCAGCATGCCGGCCATGGCCAGGTGCAACCCCCAGAACCTCTTGGCGAAGGCCGGGAAGACAAGGCCTTGCGGTGGCTTGCCCAGCAACAGCGATGACAAGGCCAGCAGCAGCAGCACGTAGAAGCCCTGGTTGCCCACCCGGTGGCCGATCAGCAGCAGGCTGGAGGTGGCAAACAGGACGAGGAAAACGATCCAGCGAAATGACAGCAATTCATTCTTCATGATGACGAAGCGTATTCTTATAGGCGGCTGATCCCTTCGATACCCTTGGCGCGAACTCGTTCGGCCCCCCCTGATCGAAGGTGATGGTGTTCTGGTCCGCGTGATCAAATTTGCATGCTTTTTGTTAACTGCATGTAAGTATGAAAACCTGGCAGACCTTGGGTTATATCGGCTTTTTCCTGCAAGTCTTTATCCTGCAGAACAAGAAACAGGAATCGGACCCTCCCTTTTTGCCATTCTTTGCGCGTATTTACATCAGGATGATGTCGTACTGCTCCTGCTGGTAATCGCTCTGCACCTGCAGCGAGATCGGCTTGCCGATGAAATCCCCCAGCATGGCCAGGTGCTGCGACTCTTCTTCGAGGAACATGTCCACTACCACCTGCGCGGCCAGGATGCGGAACTCGCGCGGGTTGAACTGCTTGGCTTCGCGCATGACCTCGCGCAGGATTTCGTAGCACACCGTGCGCGGCGTCTTGACCTGGCCGCGGCCCTTGCAGGCCGGGCAGGTCTCGCACAGGATATGGGCCAGCGACTCGCGGGTGCGCTTGCGCGTCATCTCCACCAACCCCAGCGTGGAGAAGCCGGAGACCGAGATCTTGGTGCGGTCGCGCTGCAGGGCCTTGTTCAGCTCGGCCAGCACGGCCTGGCGATGCTCCAGGCTCTCCATGTCGATGAAATCCAGGATGATGATGCCGCCCAGGTTGCGCAAGCGCAGCTGGCGCGCAATGGCGTGCGCCGCTTCCAGATTGGTCTTGAAGATGGTGTCGTCGAAGTTGCGGCCGTTGACGAAGCTTCCGGTGTTCACATCAATGGTGGTCATCGCTTCGGTCTGGTCGACGATCAGGTAGCCGCCCGACTTCAGGTCCACCCGCCGCCCCAGGGCGCGCTCGATTTCCTCTTCCACACCATACAGGTCGAACAGCGGCCGCTCGCCACGATAGTGGGTCAGCTTGGGCAGCACCGAGGGCGTGTAGATCTCGCCGAACTGCTGCAGCATCAGGAAGTTCTCGCGCGAGTCGACCTGGATGGTGGCGGTATGGTCGGAGACGAAATCGCGCAGCACGCGCTGGGCCAGCGACAGGTCCTGGTGCAGCAGGGTCGGCGCCGGATGGGTCTTGGCTTGTTGGGTGATGGCGGCCCAGGTCTTGCGCAGGTATTCGACGTCCATCTGCAGGTCGGCCTCGGAGGCATCCTCGGCCATGGTGCGGATGATGAAGCCGCCTTTCTCTTCCGGTGGCAGCAGCGCCTGCACCTTGCCGCGCAGGCGTTCGCGTTCGCCTTCGTTCTCGATGCGCTGGGAGATGCCGATATGCTTGTCCTGCGGCAGGTAGACCAGCATGCGCCCGGCAATGGAGACCTGCGTGGACAGTCGCGCACCCTTGGTGCCGATGGGGTCCTTGATCACCTGCACGGTCACGGTCTGGCCGTCATGCAGCAGTTTCTCGATGGGGATGGCCGGGGCATTCTGGCCGTCATGCGGACGGGCTTCCCAGATGTCGGCCACGTGCAGGAAGGCCGCGCGTTCCAGGCCGATGTCGATGAAGGCCGATTGCATGCCCGGCAGCACCCGTACCACCTTGCCCAGGTAGATGTTGCCGGCCAGGCCGCGCGAGAGGGTGCGCTCGATGTGCAGTTCCTGCACGGCGCCCTGCAGGATCAGCGCCACGCGCGTCTCCTGCGGGGTGATGTTGATGAGGATGTCTTCGCTCATAGGATTCGAACGCCCGCTTGTTGTAATAGTTGCGCCGTCTCGAATAGCGGCAAGCCCATGATACCGGAATGGCTGCCCACGATATTGCTGATGAATACCGAGGCCAGGCCCTGGATGCCATAGGCACCGGCCTTGTCGTAGGGTTCGACCGTATTGCAGTAGGCGGCGATGGCCTCGTCGCTGAGCGCGGCAAAGCTGACGTCGGATTGCTGGACGATCTGCCAGATCTGGGTTTCCACCCCCTGCGTCACGCCCACGGCCACGCTGGTCAAGACCTGGTGGGTACGGCCGGAGAGCAGGCTGATCATGCGCACGGCCTCCTCATGGTCGGCCGGCTTGCCCAGGATCAGGTCATCGACCACCACCGTGGTGTCGGCCGCGAGCAGCGGCCGGTGCGGCAACTGGCGCAGGATCATGGTCTGCTGGGCGCTGTCGAGCTTGGCGCGGGTGACGCGGGCGACGTAGTCCAGCGGCGCCTCACCGGGCAGCACGCTTTCGTCGACTTCCTTGTCCGAGAGCATCAGTTCGAAATCGATGCCGATCTGGCGCAGCAGCTCGCGTCGGCGCGGGCTTTTCGAGGCGAGGTAGATTTTGTGGTCCGCTTGTTTCATTGAGCCATGCATGTCAAGGGCCGGTGCCGGGCACCGACGGTGGACGATCTCAGGCGCGGTGATACGGATGGTTCTGCGTAATCGACCATGCCCGGTACAGTTGCTCGGCCAGCATGACGCGCACCATGCCATGCGGCAGGGTCATGCTGGAAATCCGGATGAGGGTATCGGCGCCGGCCTTGAAACCGGGATCGAGCCCGTCGGCACCACCGATGACGAAGGCCACGTCGCGGCCATCCTGCTGCCACTGGACCAGTTGCTGCGACAGCTGCACCGAGGTCCAGTCGCGCCCGCGCTCGTCCAGCGCGATCACGCGCGCGCCCTTGGGCAGCGCCGCTTCGATCTTCTCGCGCTCCTGCGCCATCACGGTTTCGGCCGTGCGGCTGCCGGAGCGTTCGACGGGTTTGATTTCCTTGAGGATGATCCGGCATTCCGGTGGCATGCGCTTGGCATACTCCTGGAAGCCGGTTTCGATCCACGCCGGCATCTTGTGGCCGACGGCAGCGATGACCAGCTGCATCAAGCCTTGCTGGCGCGCTTGGCCGCCGGCTTCTTGGCGGTCTCGCTCTTGGCGGGCGCCACGCGCACGGTCTTGCCGGTCGGGGTCTTGGGTGCGGCGGTCCTGCTGCGGGTGGTCGCGGCCTTGGGGGCGGCAACCTTGGTGCCGACCGCCTTTGTGCCGACTGCCTTGGTGGTGGCAGCCGTGCCACGGGTGCTGGTGCTGCGGGTGGTGGTGGTCTTGGGCGCAGCAGTCTTGGTACCGGTGGTGCGGGTGGTACGGGTGGTGCCGGTGGCTGCACGCGTGCCGGTAGCCGTTGTGGTACGCGGCTTGCGGGCCGGCTTCTTCGGTGCGTCCTCGTCGTCGTCCAGTGCCTGGCTGGCTTCGACCGCTTCGGCCTGGGCACGGGTGCGGCGGGTCTTGGGTGCGGGCGCTTCTTCTACCGCTGCGCGCTTGGCGGCGGCCGAGGTACCGGTGCGCTTGGCCGCGCCCAGCTTGACTTCCTTGTCACCCCAGATCTCTTCCAGACGGTAGTAGGTGCGGATGGCCGGTTGCATGATGTGCACGATCATGTCACCCAGGTCGACCAGCACCCATTCGCCGGTATCTTCGCCTTCGACGCTGATGACATGGCCGCCCTTGGCCTTGACCTTGTCGCGTACCGAGGCAGCCAGTGCCTTGGTCTGGCGGTTGGAGGTACCGGAGGCGATCGCCACGCGGTCGAACAGGCTGGTCAGGTGGGTGGTGTCGAAGATGCGGATTTCTTGCGCCTTGACGTCTTCCAGGGCGTCCACGACCAGGGTTTGCAGTTTTTTGATGTCCATTAGTTTCGGTACAGATGTTGTTGTTCGATATAGTCTAGCACCCTGCCCGGGATCAGCGAATCGGGACGGGTGCCACGTTGCAGCTGGGCACGGATTTCGGTCGAGGAGATATCGACCGCCAGCCCTAGGGCCAGGTAGCCGTATCCGTGCGTGGTGCTGCGGATGTCTTGCGGCGCAGCGCTGCGCCGCTTGAATTCTTCCCTCACGGCCGGCGGCACATGGGCGTCGGCCAGTTCGAAGCCGGGGCGCGAGGCAGCGCACAGGTGCGCGTAGTCAAACAGTTCCTGCCAGTGTTGCCAGGTATCGAGGTGCTGCAGCTGGTCGGCGCCCATCAGGAAGACGATGGATACCTCCGGCCCCAGCTCCGCGCGCAGTGCGCGCAGGGTATCGATGGTATAGGTGGCGCTGGTACGGCGGATTTCCTGCTCGTCGATCACCACCGGCAAGGGCTGGCTGTCGAAGGCGCGTCTGACCATTTCCACCCGCTGCGCCGGCGCGGCCTGCAGGCCGTGCTTCTGCCAGGGGTTGCCGGTGGGAATGACGCGCAGCTCATCCGGACGCAGCAATTGCACGAAATGCTCGGCCAGCAGTACATGGCCATTGTGCACCGGGTCGAAGCTGCCGCCGAGCACGGCAACGCAGCGTTGCGCCGCAGGCGGCGCCATTACAGCCATTCCTTGTGCACCAGGAAGTCGGTGTACAGGGCCGCCTCTGGCGAGCCGGCTTCGGGATGCCAGTCGTAGCGCCACTTCACTAGCGGCGGCATCGACATCAGGATCGATTCGGTACGGCCCCCCGATTGCAGGCCGAACAGCGTGCCCCGGTCGAAGACCAGGTTGAATTCCACATAGCGTCCCCGGCGATAGGCCTGGAAGTCGCGCTCGCGTTCGCCATAAGGCGTATCGCGGCGCGCGGCCACGATGGGCAGGTAGGCCGCCAGGAAGGCGTCGCCGACACTGCGCAGCATGGCGAAGGCATCGTCGAAGGGCAGGGCGTTGAAGTCATCGAAGAAGATGCCACCGACGCCGCGCGGTTCCTTGCGGTGCTTCAGGTAGAAATACTCGTCGCACCAGGCCTTGAAGCGCGGATACAGCTCAGCGCCAAAGGGTTCCAGCGCGTCGCGACAGGTGCGGTGGAAATGGCGGGCATCCTCGGCCACGCCATAGTAGGGCGTCAGGTCCATGCCGCCACCGAACCACCAGACCGGCTCCTCACCCTCGGCATGCGCGCTGAAGAAGCGCACGTTCATGTGCACCGTCGGCACATGCGGGTTGCGCGGATGCAGCACCAGCGATACGCCCATGGCTTCCCAGGCGCGCCCGGCCAGGTGCGGCCGGTTGGCCGCGGCCGAAGGCGGCAGGTTCTTGCCCATCACATGCGAGAAGCCGACGCCGCCACGCTCCAGCAGATTACCCTCTTCGAGCAGGCGCGAGGTGCCGCCGCCGCCTTCCGGACGCTCCCAGGAATCGGACACGAAGGCACAGCCATCGGCTTCTTCAAGGGCCGCGACGATGCGCTGTTGCAGATCCTGCAGGTAGGTCTTGACGGAGGTAGCGTGGCTCGATGCGTTGGAAAGTGTGGTCACGGCGGGTCGCTCTGATGCACGGTTACTGGACGGAAATGCGTTCCAACCCGCCATTGTACCTTGCCAGCCCCTCCCATGGGCGGCAAAAGCAGGCCCGGCGGCCGGGCCGGGCCTGCGGTGTGGGCTGGCAGCCTCAGCCGGGCTGTTGTGCCGGCGCCAGCGGCACGGCCACCTGGTAGGTCGCCGGTGCCGGCCAGCCTTCTTTCAGGCAGACCTCGGCGATGGCATTCTGCACATCGTTGTAGACCTGGCCGAAATTGGGCGTGGGGGCGTGCACGCGCAGGGCGATCAGGGTGCCGGTGGCATTGAATTCCAGGATCACGATGGCCGGCGCCGGGGTCTCCAGGACATTGGGAATGGCCTTGATGCGGGCGGTCAGCTTGGCAATGGCTTCCTGCGGATCGACGCTGTAGGCAATCTGGCAACGCAGGTCGGTGCGACGGGTGGCGTTGACGTTGTAGTTGATGATGTTTTCCGAGAACAGCTTGTTGTTGCCGATGACCACGCGCAGGTTGTTGTCGGTGGTGATGATGGTGGTCACCAGGCCAATGTCGGAGACCGTCCCGGTCTGGCCGGCGGCGGTGATGTAGTCGCCCACCTTGAAGGGGCGCAGCACCACCAGGAAGATGCCGGCGGCGAAGTTCGACAGCAGGCCCGACCAGGCCACGCCCAGCGCTACACCGACGGCGCCGATCATGGCGGCGAAGGAGGTGGTGGGGATGCCGCACACTTCCAGTATGCCCATCACCAGCAGCACCCGCAGGATCACATGCATGGCCGAGCTGGCGTAGTTGATCAGGGTGGTCTCGAACTGGCGCGCGGTCAGCACGCGGCGTACCACCTTGGCAAAGGTGTTGATGAACATGCCGCCGATGATCCAGATGGCCAGGGCGGCAATCACCTTCAGGCCGAAGGGGACCAGATAGAGGTTGATCAGGTTATCGAGGTTGAGGAGGTGTTGCGGCATCGGGGATTCCTTTCCTGCTTGTGTTGGATGGATTGAGGGCGATGGCGGAGCAGGGCGGCGGTGCGCCTGTTGTCCTTAGTGCGCGCCTGGCCTGCTTTTGTTGCAGCGCATGAGCGCATTCTATGCCAGGCGGCACCGACCAAAATGACGATCCCCCACAGTGCGCCTGGCACGGTGGGGGATCGTGCGTCCCGCCGGACGCGGTGATGCTTGAGGCTTAGCGCTTCAGGGCGCGCCAGCCGATGTCGCGACGCATCTGCGAACCGGCGAAGTGGATCAGGTCGGCGGCATCGTAGGCGTGCTTCTGCGCGACCTTGACGCTGTCGCCAAGGCCCACCACGCACAGCACGCGGCCACCGTTGGTGGTGAGCTTGTCACCGGTCAGGGTGGTGCCTGCATGGAAGGTCACGCAATCCACGGTCTCGGCCGGGATGTCGGTGATCAGGTCACCCTTGCGTGGTTCTTCCGGGTAGCCGTGGGCAGCCATCACCACGCCCAGCGCGGTACGGCGGTCCCATTCCAGCTCGACCTTGTCCAGCGTGCCGGTCACAGCGTGTTCGAACACGGTCAGCAGGTCGGTCTTCAGGCGGGCCATGATGGGCTGGGTTTCCGGGTCACCCATGCGGCAGTTGAATTCTAGCGTCTTGGGGTTGCCTTCGGCGTCGATCATCAGGCCGGCATACAGGAAGCCGGAGAAGGGGATGCCATCCTTGGCCATGCCCTGCACGGTGGGCACGATGATCTCGCGCATCACGCGGGCATGCAGCGCCGGGGTGACGATGGGG
>JAFAMT010000344.1 GCA_019233085.1 Herbaspirillum sp. | reverse complement strand
TTGACCTTCTGGAACAGCTCGATACGCAGTTCCTCGGTCTTGTTCTGCGGGCCGCGCTTGAGGAGATCGTACATGTCGATGTCTTCCATCAGCACTTCCTTGGCCATCAGCATCGCCTTCTCGGCGGTGCCGCCGATGCCGATCCCTAGCATGCCGGGCGGGCACCAGCCGGCGCCCATCAGCGGCACGGTCTTGAGCACCCAGTCGACCAGCGAGTCCGAGGGATTGAGCATCACGAACTTGGTCTTGTTTTCCGAGCCGCCGCCCTTGGCGGCGATCTGCACGTCCACGGTGTTACCCGGCACCAGTTCCATGTGGATCACGGCGGGGGTGTTGTCCTTGGTGTTCTTGCGCTCGAACTGCGGGTCGGCCACGATGGAGGCGCGCAGCACGTTGTCCGGATGCGAGTAGCCGCGACGCACGCCTTCGTTGACGGCGTCGGCGATCGAACCCGAGAAGCCCTCGAAGCGCACACCCATGCCGATCTTCAGGAACACGTTGACGATGCCGGTGTCCTGGCAGATCGGACGCTTGCCCTCGGCGCACATGCGCGAGTTGGTCAGGATCTGCGCGATCGCATCCTTGGCCGCCGGGCTCTGCTCGGTCTCGTAGGCGCGGGCCAGGTGCTGGATATAGTCGGCCGGATGGTAGTAGCTGATGTACTGCAACGCGGCGGCGACGGATTCGATGAGATCGTCTTGCTTGATGATGGTCATGGCTGGTTCTCTCAGGTTTGGGTGATACAGGTTCAGTGCTTCTCGGATGGATCGTCGCCGTGTGCGCCGGGATGCACCATCAGGCGGTCGCAATAGGCAATGGCCATGGCCGAGAGCAGGAAGGCGATATGGATGCCGGTCTGCGCGACCAGAGTCTTGACGTCGTACAGGTTGGCGTTGATGAAGGTCTTCAACAGGTGGATCGAGGAAATGCCGATGATGGCCGTGGCCAGCTTGACCTTGAGCACCGAGGCATTCACGTGCGAGAGCCATTCCGGCTGGTCGGGATGGCCTTCCAGGTTCATGCGTGAGACGAAGGTCTCGTAGCCGCCCACGATCACCATGATCAGCAGGTTGGAAATCATCACCACGTCGATCAGGGCCAGCACCACCAGCATGATGGTCTGCTCATTGAGCTTGTCGGGGCGGGTGGCACCGGGGATGGCCACGGCGTCCAGGATATGGTCCAGCGAGCTGGCGCTGCCCATGGCCGCGCCAATCAGGTCCGACAGCTCGACCCAGAAGTGGTAGACGTAGACGCATTGCGCCAGGATCAGGCCCAGGTAGAGCGGCAGCTGCAGCCAGCGGCTCATGAAAATCAGGTTGGGCAGCACGCCGATCTTGCGGGGAGACTTGTGCATCGGGTTGTTCATGGGTGTGCAGGTACGCTTGAGTCTGGCGGATGAATGCAGGTTCCGATTATTGTCTGCGCTATGCGGCTTCGGATTTGGGGCCGTATTTTACACGCCCTTGGACAGATTCCGTCGGGATTGCGACCTGCCCGTGTAGATCAAATGTGAGCAAGGTGCTGCCTGCGGGAAACAACTGTCTGTGCCAAAATGAAGAAATGTTGTCCTGGATATAAGGGCAAATGAAGGTCTCCTTGACTGGAGCCTGGGGTGGCAGCGCCCCATGTTGCTGGCGTGACAGAGTGTCGCAACGCTGCAGCCCTGATGCAGACGGCTTCCCGCGGCGGGAGGCCGCCGTTTGTGTAAGGACTGAGTAAGTGAAACGGCCTATGTTTTGCGGAAAGCAAAAACAAACCTTGTGGAGACTACCGTGGCAGACATCGAAACTTTCAAGCAAGAGAACCGCGTATTCGCACCGCCGGCAGAACTGGCCAGGCACGCCGCCATTTCGGGCATGGACGCCTACCATGCCCTGAACGCCGAATTCGCCAAGGACTACGAAGGCACTTGGGCCAAGCTGGCCAAGGACAACCTGAAGTGGCACAAGCCCTTCACCCAGACCCTGGACGAATCCAGCGCGCCGTTCTACAAGTGGTTCGCCGATGGCCAGGTCAACGTTTCCTACAACTGCCTGGACGTCAACCTCGAGAACGGCAATGCCGACAAGACCGCCATCATCTTCGAATCCGACGATGGCCAGGTGACCCGCGTGTCCTATCGCGAGCTGCACCAGAAGGTCTGCCGCTTCGCCAATGGCTTGAAGTCGCTGGGCATCAAGAAGGGTGACCGCGTGGTCATCTACATGCCGATGTCGGTCGAGGGCGTAGCCGCCATGCAGGCCTGCGCCCGCATCGGTGCGACCCACTCGGTGGTCTTCGGCGGCTTCTCCGCCAAGTCGCTGCACGAGCGCGTGATCGACGCCGGCGCCGTGGCCGTGCTCACCGCCGACTACCAGGTCCGTGGCGGCAAGCAGCTGCCCTTGAAGGCCATCGTCGACGAAGCCCTGGACATGGGCGGCTGCGACACCCTGAAACACGTCATCGTCTACCAGCGCACCGGCGCTGAGATCAACTGGGTCGAAGGCCGTGACCTGCGCCTGACTGAGGTCATCGCCAACCAGTCCGACAGTTGCGAGCCGGAATGGGTCGACGCCGAGCATCCGCTGTTCATCCTCTATACCTCCGGTTCCACCGGCAAGCCCAAGGGCGTGCAGCATTCATCCGCCGGTTACCTGCTGTGGGCCGTGCTGACGATGAAGTGGACCTTCGACATCAAGCCCGACGACGTCTACTGGTGTACCGCCGACATCGGCTGGATCACCGGCCACACCTACATCGCCTATGGCCCGCTGGCCGTGGGCGCGACCCAGATCGTCTTCGAAGGCGTGCCGACCTACCCGAACGCCGGCCGCTTCTGGGACATGGTAGCGCGCCACAAGGCCACCATCTTCTACACCGCGCCCACGGCGATCCGTTCGCTCATCAAGGCCGCCGACGCCGACGAGAAGATCCATCCCAAGCAATACGACCTGTCCACGCTGCGCATCCTCGGCTCGGTGGGCGAGCCCATCAACCCGGAAGCCTGGATGTGGTACTACAAGAACATTGGCCGCGAGCAATGCCCGATCGTCGATACCTTCTGGCAGACCGAGACCGGTGGCCACATGATCTCGCCGCTGCCGGGCGCCACCCCGCAGGTGCCGGGTTCCTGCACGCTGCCGCTACCGGGCATCATGGCGGCCATCGTCGACGAGACCGGCAATGACATCCCCAATGGCAATGGCGGCATCCTGGTGGTCAAGCGCCCGTGGCCGTCGATGATCCGCACCATCTGGAATGACCCCGAGCGCTTCAAGAAGAGCTACTTCCCCGAAGAGCTGGGCGGCACCATCTACCTGGCCGGCGACGGCGCGGTGCGCAACAAGGACACCGGCTACTTCACCATCACCGGTCGTATCGACGACGTGTTGAACGTCTCCGGTCACCGCATGGGCACGATGGAAATCGAATCGGCCCTGGTCGCCAACAGCCTCGTGGCCGAAGCCGCCGTGGTGGGCAAGCCGGACGAAACCACCGGTGAATCGATCTGCGCCTTCGTGGTGTTGAAGCG
>JAFAMT010000327.1 GCA_019233085.1 Herbaspirillum sp. | reverse complement strand
CGTCGTTACCAAGGCGGGCGGCTTCGGCCAGCCCGACACCCTCTACCGCGCGTGGCGGCAATTGCATGACGCCGCGCGCCCATCCACTGGAGAAGAAGCTATGACATACCGTCCGGTTATCGGCATCACCATGGGCGATGCCGCCGGTGTGGGCCCGGAAATCATCATGAAGAGCCTGGCCCGCCGCGAGGTCTACCAGGGTTGCCGCCCGCTGGTCATCGGCGACGCCAAGCGCCTGCGCGACGCCGGCCGCATCACCGGCGTGTCGCTGTCGGTGCGCGCCATCGCCAGCCCCGCCGAGGCGCGCTTCAACTACGGCGAGATCGACTGCATCGACCTGGGCCTCATCCCCGAAGACCTGCCCTACGGCCAGCTCTCGGCCGTGGCCGGCAATGCCGCCTTCCAGTACATCGCCCGCACGGTGGAACTGACTTCGGCCGGCGAGCTCGACGCCATCTGCACCGCGCCCCTGAACAAGGAAGCGCTGCATGCCGGCGGCCATATCTTCCCCGGTCACACCGAGATCCTGGCGCATCTCACCGGCGTGCCGGAAGTCTCGATGATGCTGGTGGCGCCCAAGCTGCGTGTGATCCACGTGACCACCCACATCGGTCTCATCGACGCCATCAACCGCATCGAACCCGGCCTGGTGCAGCGGACCATCGAGCGCGCCCATGACACCCTGGTGCGCGCCGGCATCTCGCAGCCGCGCATCGGGGTGTGCGGCATCAATCCGCACGCGGGCGAGAACGGCCTGTTCGGCTACGGTGAAGAAGAAACCAAGATCATTCCCGCCATCGACGTGTTGCGCGCACGCGGCTGGGATGTGGAAGGCCCGCTGCCGGCCGACACCCTGTTCTATCGCGCCGGTCGTGGCGACTTCGATGTGGTGGTGGCGATGTACCACGACCAGGGCCACGGCCCGGTCAAGGTGATGGGCCTGGAAGCGGGCGTGAACGTGACCGTCGGCCTGCAGGTGATCCGCACCTCGGTGGACCACGGTACCGCCTTCGATATCGCCGGTCGTGGCATCGCCGACGAAGGCAGCATGTTGGAAGCGCTCAAGCAGGCACAAGACCTGGCTACGCGCCGCGCTGCCCTGGCAGCCTGATCGCGCCATCGGCGCACCGGCTTGCGGGCCGGCAGCCGGTTGCGGGAGAAAACTATTTATAACGTTATCCGATCCTGGAGGATCGGGAGGAGAACACAATGAACCAGTTTGGAGCATTGGACACGGCCATCATCATCGCCATGGTCGTCGTCTATATCCTGGCCACTTCCTGGCTGAGCGTGCGCCTGCGCAGCAAGACCACCGGCGAATTCATGGTGGCCGGACGCGCCGCCCCGGCGCTGGTGATCGCCATCCTGCTGATGTCCGAATTCATCGGCGCCAAGTCCACCATCGGTACCTCCCAGGAAGCCTTCAAGGTCGGCATCGCCGCTTCCTGGTCCGTAATCGCGGCCTCCATCGGCTTCCTGCTGTTCGGCCTGTTCATGGCCAAGCGGCTCTACAAGTCGGGTGAATTCACCATCTCCGGCTTCGTCGCCCAGAAATACGGCAAGACCGCCAAGCTGGTGGTCTCGGCCGTGATGATCTATGCGCTGCTGATCGTCAACGTCGGCAACTACGTCAGCGGTGCGGCGGCCATCTCCACCGTGCTCAAGGTCAACCTGCCGACCGCGGCCATCATCACGGCCATCGTCAGCACCATCTACTTCGCCTATGGCGGCTTGAAGAGCGTGCTCTACGTGACCATCTTCCACAGCGCCATGAAGATCCTGGGCATCGGCATCCTGGTGTGGGTGGCGCTGTCGATGACCGGTGGCATCGCCCCCATGGTCAGCAGCATGCCCGAGCACTACTTCACCTGGAACGGCGCCCTGGGCGGCGGCACCATCGGTGCCTGGATCATCGGCACGGCCGGCGCCATCTTCTCCACCCAGTTCATCATCCAGGCCATCTCGGGTGCCCGTTCCGGCGAGGATGCGCGCAAGTCCACCCTGATCGCCGCCGCCCTGTGCGTGCCCATCGCGCTGGCCCTGGGCCTCTTGGGCGTGTCGGCCAAGTTCCTGTTCCCCGATATCAAGGGCCTGTACGCACTGCCGATCTTCCTGCAGCACATGAACCCGGTGCTGGCCGGCGTCGTCACGGTGTCGCTGGTGGCTTCGATCTTCGTGTCGGTCAGTACCGTGGCGTTGGCCATCGCCTCGCTGGTGGTCAAGGATTTCTATGTGCCGCGCTACCATCCCACGCCCGAGCGCGAGCTGGCCGCCACGCGCTGGATCTCGCTCGTGGTGGGCTTCATTCCGCTGATCTTCGTGCTGTTCGTGCCGCAGATCCTGGCGCTGTCCTTCTTCACCCGCGCCCTGCGCCTGACGGTCACCGTGGTAGCGCTGATGGGCATCTACCTGCCCTTCTTCAACAGTGCCCGTGGCGCGATCGCGGCGCTGGTGCTGGCCACCATTGCCACCAGTGTCTGGTACCTGCTGGACAACCCCTTCGGCATAGACAACATGTATATCGCCCTGGCCGCACCGGCCCTGGTGATGGTGATCGAGCGCCTGATCTTCCCGTCCACCCCGGGGGGGCGGCAGGAACGTGCCGCGCCCGAACTGGGCCAGGCGGCCCGGCAGCAGCACTGAGAACAAGCGTACACAGTAATGACAAGCAACATCGAGCAACATCGAGCAACAACGATAGAGGATGACAAGATGAGCCAGTCCATCACCAGCGCCGCCGGCCAGGTCCGCCAGGCCGCCGCCGACGCCGCCCGCCGCGAGGCCCACCTGCCGGCCCTGACCGTGCAGAACCACGCCGCCAACCTGATTGCCCTGTCCAACGGCGACCTGCTGTGCGCCTGGTTCGGCGGCACCCAGGAAGGCATTCCCGATATCTCCATCTACCTTTCGCGGCTGGCCGCCGGCAGCGAGACCTGGACGCAACCGGAACGCCTGTCCGAAGACGCCAGCCGTTCCGAGCAGAATCCGGTGCTCTTCGAAGCGCCGGATGGCAGGCTGTGGCTGATCTATACCGCGCAGCTGTCGGGCCACCAGAACACGTCCATCGTGCGTCGGCGCATCTCGTCGGACCTGGGCCGCAGCTGGGGGCCGATCGAGACCCTGTTCGACACCCCCGGCACCTTCGTGCGCCAGCCCATCGTAGTGGCTGCCGATGGTGCCTGGCTGTGCCCGGTCTTCATGTGCCGCGTGGCCGAGGGTGAGCGCTGGTCGGGCAACGACGACATCAGCGTGGTGATGCGTTCCACCGATGGCGGCCGGCACTGGAGTGCGCACGAAGTGCCGGGCAGCGTGGGGTGCGTGCACATGAATATCCAGCCGCTCAAGGAAGGCGGATACCTGGCGCTGTATCGCAGCCGCTGGGCCGATCATATCTACAGCAGCCGCTCCGAGGACGGCGTGAGCTGGAGCGCACCGCAGGCGCTGGACCTGCCCAACAACAATTCCTCGGTGCAGTTCGCGGCGCTGGCCAATGGTCACCTGGGACTGGTGTTCAACCACAGCAGCGCGGCCAACAGCAGCGAGCGCCGTGCCTCCCTGTATGACGACATCGAGGATTCGGAAGACAGCGGTGAGCTGGTCGCGCAATCGGCCTCGCAACGCGGCACCGCCTTCTGGGGCGCTCCGCGCGCGCCGATGACGCTGGCCATTTCCTATGATGGCGGTCGCACCTGGCCGGCCATGCGCAACCTGGAAGTGGGCGATGGCTACTGCATGACCAATAACTCGGCCGAGAAGCTCAACCGCGAGTATTCCTATCCTTCCATCGTGCAATCGGCCGATGGCAGGCTGCATATCGCGTACACCTACTTCCGCCAGAACATCAAGTACGTCACGGTCGATGAAAGCTGGGTCACGCAGGACGTGGTGGCGGCGGCCTGATTCCGGCATCGCGACAACACACAACACAAGGAGACAACATGGACAAGAACGGCATCACACGCAGGGAGGCACTGGTGGCACTGGGAACCGGCATGGCAGCAGCAGGCATGAGCAGCCCCGCTTTGGCGGCCGACGACAGCTCGCTGGAAGCGGCCAGCGAAGCACTGCGCCGCGCGCTGCAGGAAGGCGACGGCAAGGTGTTGACGGCACTGCTGCATGATCACATGACCTATTCGCACTCCGACGGCCGGGTGTGGACCAAGGAAGTGCTGCTCTCCACGGTGGCCGGCAAGCAGCGCTACCTGAGCGTGGCGACCTCCGAGCAGAGCGTCGATGTGGTGGGCGAGGTCGGCATCGTGCGCCATATCTATGACGTGGTGAACAACGACGAGAAGAAGAGTCGCAGCCACCTCAAGGTCTTGCTGTGCTGGGTGAGGGCAGGGCAGGGCTGGCAACTGCTGGCACGTAGCGGCACGACGATCCCGACCTGACGGTCAGCAGCAAGAGGGGGGGATTGGCAACGGAAGTGGGTATACTCTGCGGGCGCGCCTGCGCCGGTGTCACCGACCGGTGCGGCGGCAGCCTCCCCAACCCTGATTGCCGATCCGCTATGAAAGTAACCCGCCGCCGCGAGGCCATGGTCCAGGCCGTCCTGTCGGGCATGACCGAAGTGACCGCCCTGTGCGACCATTTCGGCATTTCCGAAGTGACCGTGCGCCGCGACCTGCGCGCCCTCGCCGATGAAGGCCTGATCCTGCGCACCTATGGCGGCGCCGCCTCGGTGAGCACGCATGCGCCGGAAGAATCGCTGGAGCAGCGCAGCCACAGCTTCCAGGCCGAGAAGGATGCCATCGGCCAGGCCGCCGCCGCCCATGTGGTCGAGGGCGACACGGTGTTCCTCGATGGCGGCACCACCACGGCCGCACTGGCCAAGGCGCTGGTGGCGCGCCAGGGCATCAAGGTCATCACCAACAACCTGCTGGTGGTGCAGACGCTGGCCGGCAGCGGGATCGGTGTGACCCTGATCGGTGGCGATGTACGTCCCTCCAGCATGAGTACCTTCGGTCCCATCGCCCAGCTGGGCCTGTCACGCTTCACCTTCGACAAGGCCTTCCTGGGGGCTGACGGCGTGGTACCCGGACGCGGCCTGTGCGAAGCCACGGTGGAACAGGCCTATCTCAAGGAATGCATCATCCGCCAGGCCGCCACGGTCTTCGTGCTGGTCACCGGCGACAAGCTCAACCGCGACAGCCAGCAGCACTGGACGCCGGTGGAGAAAGCCTGGACCCTCATCACCGATGCCCCGCCCGGTCATGCCGGACGGCATGCCTTCGAGAACCTGCCGGGCGTGAGGGTCGAGTC
>JAFAMT010000296.1 GCA_019233085.1 Herbaspirillum sp. | reverse complement strand
GTTGCCAGCGACAGCAGCAGCACGGCCGGTACGAACACCGCGCTGACCTTGTCCACCAGGCGCTGGATCGGCGCCTTGGCGGCCTGGGCCTGCTCCACCATGCGCACGATGCGCGCCAGCACGGTCTCGGCGCCAATGGCCGTGGTTTCGAACACCAGCGCGCCCTCGGCATTGACGGCACCGGCCGCCAGGGTGTCGCCGGCCTGTTTGGCTTGCGGGTGGCTTTCACCGGTCAGCATGGATTCATCGAGGTGGCTGCGGCCTTCACGCACCACGCCATCGACCGGCACCCGTTCACCCGGGCGCAGCACCACCATGTCGCCCACCCGCACCTCGGCCAGCGCCACTTCGAACTCCTGGCCATGGCGGCGCACGCGGGCGCGGTCCGGACGCAGTGCATTGAGGGCCGCGATGGCGTCCGCGGTCTGGCGCTTGGCGCGGCCTTCCAGCCATTTGCCCAGCAAGACCAGCGTGATGACCACGGCCGAGCTCTCGAAATACAGGTGGGGTGCGGCCATGCCATGGGCCTGCATGTCGCCTGCGGCCAGCCATTGCCACATCGACAGCCCGTAGGCGGCGCTGGTGCCCAGCGCCACCAGCAGGTCCATGTTGCCCGAGCGTGCCCGCAGCGCCCCCCAGCCGGCATGGTAGAAGCGCCAGCCCAGCCAGAACTGCACCGGCGTGGCCAGCAGCCATTGCCACAGCGGCGGCAGCTCCAGGCGCGGGCCCAGCGGGGCCAGCAGCATGGGCAGCACCAGTGGCAGCGACAGCAGCGCCGCCAGCGCGACCGGCCACCAGGAGGGCAGGGCGGCGTGGGGGGCGGCTTGTTCGCCGGCTGCGTCAGGAGGCGGGTAGGGGACGTGCTGGCGGGCCTGGTAGCCGGCCTTTTCGATGGCGGCGATCAGGGCGGCTGCCGAGGCGGCATCCTGGGTGGTGATGCTGGCGCGTTCAGTGGCGAGGTTGACGCTGACCTCGGTCACGCCGGGGACTTTCTTCAAGGCCTTTTCGACCCGCGTGACGCAGGAGGCGCAGCTCATGCCCTCGATGTCGAGGCTGATCTCGCCAGCGGCGGAAGTGGTGGTGGTCATGGCGAATACTCCGGAAGGATGAATCGGACAGCCTCATGTTCATCCTTCCCATGATGGTAAGGTCAAGCCCGATTTTCGCACGAATGCGTCATGGCGGTACTTGACCTTGCCATGGCGGGAAGGTTTAAGCTTCCGGTATTGCGCCACTCCCTGAATGAAAGGAAATCCCATGAGCACCACCTTCACCGTCAACGACATGACCTGCAGCCACTGCGCCGGCGTCATCACCAAGGCCGTCAAGGATGTCGACGCCAACGCCCGTGTCGAGATTGCCGTGGCCGACAAGCGCGTGGTCATCGACAGCAGCCTGCCGGCGCAGCAGTTTGCCGAGGCCATTGAGGAAGCGGGCTATACGCCAGTTGCTGGTTGAATCCCCGCACACCGTTCGGACTGAGTAGCCGCAACGCGGCGTATCGAAGGCGCTCCGATAATTATCTGAAGCTGCGTCTTCGATACGCCGCAAGCGGCTACTCAGTCCGAACGGTAGTTTTTCCCACCAGGGCAGGGCGGCTCACTTGCTGAGCAATCGCATCGCCCCTTCCAGCCCATCCATGGTCAGCGGGAACATGCGCCCGTTCATCAGCTGGCGGATCAGGGCGATCGACTGGCGGTATTGCCACAGCCCTTCCGGCTCCGGGTTCAGCCAGGCGAAATGCGGGAAGGTGGCCGTGAAGCGCTGTAGCCACTCGGCCCCGGCCTCGGCATTGTTGTACTCCACCGAACCGCCCGGCTGCACGATCTCATAGGGGCTCATGGTGGCGTCGCCCACGAAGATGAGCTTGGTGTCGGGCGTGTACTTGCGCAGCACGTCCCAGGTCGGGAAGCGCTCGGCATGGCGGCGCCGGTTGTTCTTCCACAGGTAGTCGTAGACGCAGTTGTGGAAGTAGAAGAAATCCATGTTCTTGAACTCGGTGCGTGCGGCCGAGAACAATTCCTCGGTGCGAGCGATGTGGTCGTCCATCGAGCCGCCCACGTCGAAGAGCATCAGCACCTTGATCTTGTTCTTGCGCTCGGGCTGCATGCGGATGTCGAGATAGCCGGCATTGCTGGCGGTGGCGCGGATGGTATCGTCCAGCGCCAGTTCTTCCTCCAGCCCCTCGCGGGCGAAGCGGCGCAGGCGGCGTAGCGCTACCTTGATGTTGCGCGTGCCCAGTTCGCGCTCGCCGTCGTAGTCCTGGTACTGGCGTTCGTCCCACACCTTGACGGCGCTGCGCTGTCCGCCCTTGCCGCCGATACGGATGCCCTCCGGGTTGAAGCCGCCGTGGCCGAAGGGCGAGACCCCGCCCGTGCCTATCCATTTGCTGCCGCCTTCGTGGCGTTCCTTCTGTTCTTCCAGCAATTGCTTGAGGCGTTCCATGAGCTTGTCGTAGCCGAACTTCTCGATGGCGGCCTTCTGCTCGGGTGTCAGGTCGCGCTGCAATTGCTTGATGAGCCATTCCAGCGGGATGTCGGGGCGTTTCTCGAAGATCGTCTCCACGCCCTTGAAGTAGGCGCCGAAGGCGCGGTCGAACTTGTCGAAGTTGGCCTCGTCCTTGACCAGCGTGAGCCGGGCGAGATAGTAGAACTCATCCATCGAGGGGACGATGACCTGCTTGTCCATCGCCTCCAGCAGGGTCAGGAACTCCTTGATCGAGGCCGGTACGCCAGCCTGTTTCACGGTATAGAAGAAATCGATCAGCATGGCAGGGCAGTCATCAGCGACCCAGCTTGAACTGCAGGTGCCGGCGCACGGTCGGCCACTCCGATTCGATGATGGAAAACACCACCGTATCGCGCAGCGAGCCATCGGGCATGCGCTGGTGGTTGCGCAGGATGCCGTCCTGCTTGGCCCCCAGGCGGGCAATGGCCGCGCGCGATTGCTGGTTCATCCAGTGGGTGCGGAATTCGACGGCGATACAGTGCATGTCCTCAAAGGCATGGTTGAGCATCATCAGCTTGCACTCGGTATTGATGCCGGTGCGCTGGGCGCTGGCGGCGTACCAGGTGGAGCCGATCTCTACGCGCCGGTTGGCGGCGTCGGCATTCATGTAGGTGGTCATGCCGCACAGCGCGCCGGTGTCGTTGCGGCGGATCACGAAGGGCAGCATGCTGCCCTGCTGTTGCAGCTGCAGGCGGCGCTCGATCTCGGCGCGCATGTTTTCCGGCTTGGGGATGGCCGTGTACCAGAGCTTCCACAGCTTGCCATCGGAGACGGCGGCGATGAGGGCGTCATGGTGCTCCGGGTGCAGCGGCTCGACATTGGCGAACTGGCCCTTGAACGTGATCGGCGACAGGAATTGCATGGCGGCTCCGGATGAGGTCAGCAATGGTTCAGCGTAAGTTCAGTGAGTTCAGCGATTGTTGCGCGACATGAAGACCAGCCGCTCAAACAGATGCACGTCCTGCTCGTTCTTGAGCAGGGCACCGTGCAGCGGCGGCACCACGGCCTTGTTGTCCTGGCTGTGCAGGGCTTCGGGCGGGATGTCCTCGGCCATGAGCAGCTTGAGCCAGTCGATCAGTTCCGAGGTCGACGGTTTCTTCTTCAGGCCGGGCACCTCGCGCACCTGGTAGAAGGCTTCCAGCGCCTGTGCCAGGAGATCGCGCTTGATGTGCGGGAAGTGCACATCGACGATCTGCTGCATGGTGGCCTTGTCGGGGAACTTGATGTAGTGGAAGAAGCAGCGGCGCAGGAAGGCGTCCGGCAATTCCTTCTCGTTGTTGGAGGTGATCACCACCAGCGGCCGGTGCCTGGCGCGGACCAGCTCGCGCGTCTCGTAGACATAGAACTCCATGCGGTCGATCTCGCGCAGCAGGTCGTTGGGGAATTCGATGTCGGCCTTGTCGATCTCGTCGATAAGCAACACCACCGGCTCTTCCGAGGTGAAGGCCTGCCACAGCACACCCTTGACGATGTAGTTGTGGATGTCCTTGACGCGTTCGTCACCCAGTTGCGAATCACGCAGGCGCGAGACGGCATCGTATTCGTAGAGACCCTGCTGGGCCTTGGTGGTGGACTTGATGTGCCATTGCAGCAGCGGCCGCCCCAGCGCCGCGGCCACCTCTTCGGCCAGCATGGTCTTGCCGGTGCCGGGTTCGCCCTTGATCAGCAGCGGGCGCTGCAGGGTGAGCGCGGCATTGACGGCCAGCTTGAGGTCATCGGTGGCGACATAGTTCTCGCTGCCGGTAAATTTGGTGGCGGCGGCAGAAGTAGCGGAATGATCGGGCATGGATGTTGTCCTTGTGAGGTCTCGCTCTGGAGGCTGCCGGCCCGGTCGCATGTGGCATTGCACCACCGGGGCAGCCGATTTGTTCGAGTATAAGGGAAAACACGGGCTTTCCCGGTGTGGCTTGAAATCTGCAAAAACGTTCCTATATAGGGGGCTCTGCATGCAACAAATGAATAGCGCCCAAGGCGCTCACTGCTCATGAAATTTCTTTTCTTCAAGATGCTGGTGATGTGGAGACGAATGCGTCACGGCATGCAGGCGCGTTACATGGACCGGCATGATGTCGGACGACAGCTGGAAGTCCTGATGCGCCGCATCGATCCCGCCGCCAGCTGGCACGAGCGCGCCAACTGGATGATCGACCTGGCCGAGTGGCTGCGTCATCGGCCGGCCGTCTCATTGCTGGACCGCCAGTCCTGGCACCTGGTGCGGCGCCAGCGCCTGGCCATCATGCTCGACTGGCTGGACCAGCATCGCGACGTGCGTCGCTCGGTGCAGAATGCGCTGCAAAAGACGCTGCGCGAGGCTACCGGCCCCGAACTGTTTTCCACCACCGGCTTGCCGCATGAACCGGGCTTCTTCGGCGAACTGGCTGAACGCCTGGCGCGCCTGCTGTTGCCGCGTCACCTGTCGCCGACCGATCTTTCTTCGCTCTTCACTGCGATGTTCCCCGATCCGGACGATGCCGCCTGGCTGCTGGAGCTGGACAATGAACTGCTGGTGCGGCTGTGGAAGCTGATGGCCGACGACGGCATCTCCCACATGTACTGGCAGCAGGTCGAGGAAGCCATCACCTACCTCACCATGACCGTGGTGGCCGACGGTATCAGCCCGGCCTTCCGCCAGCGCCTGGAACCTAAGATGCCCATGCGCGCCACGCCTTTCCTGGCCTTGCGGCGCGAGGTGGAAAGCTGGCTGCGCGCCCAACCCGGCGATCCGGGCGCCCTGCGCAGCGTGCGCATGCTGGTGGCGGTGTGCCACGCCCAGACCGACCGCATCTATGCCCACCTGGATGAGTACGGCGTCTCGGTCAGCCTGGTCTACCGGGTCGAGCGCATGCGCGCCCATCTGCAGCGCATCGGCCGCCTCATCGACGTGCGCGCCGGTGTGCCCGGCGTTGCCCCCGCTGCCGGTGCTGCCGGTGCCGGGCGCATGCAACTGCTGCTGGCCGACCTGATCTCGGCGCATCACCACCGCGACTCGGTGCGCGGCCTGATGCGGCGCAGCTTTGCGCTGCTGGCGCGCAAGATGGTCGAACGCAACGCCGACCACCGCGAGCAGGCCATCGCCCATGACCGTGCCAGCTACCACAAGGTGCTGCGTGCGGGCTTGCTGGGCGGCGCCGTGATGGCGGCCACCGCGCTGGTGCAGTCCGGCCTGTCCCACTGGGGGGCAACGCATTTCATCGATGGGGTGCTGGCCTCGCTGAACTATGCGTTCAGCTTCCTGCTCATTGCCGCGCTGGGTGGCGTGATGGCCACGCGCCAGCCGGCCGTGACCGCACCGGCGCTGGCCGCGCGCATGGGCGAACTCGATGCCGAGGGCATGCGTGGCCTGATCGCCGAATCGGGCCGGCTGCTGCGCTCGCAATCGGCGGGCATCTTCGGCAACCTGCTGGCGGTGATCCCGGTCACCGTGGCCTTGGCCGCCCTGGGCTGGCTGGTGCTGGGTCGCCTGCCCATGTCACCGGAACAGGCGCGCCAGGACCTGGCGGCCCTGTCCCTGGTCGGTCCCACGCCCCTGTACGCGGCCATGACCGGTGTGCTGCTGTGGCTGGCCAGCCTGGCGGCAGGCTTTGCCGACAACTGGTTTGCGCTGCGTCGGGTGGGCGAGGTGGTATCGAACCACCGTCGGCTGGTGCATGGCCTGGGGCCCATGCGCGCGCAGCGCCTGGCGGCCTGGCTGGAGCGCAACGTCGCTACCATCGCCGGCAGCCTGGCGCTGGCGCTGATGCTGGGCATGGCACCGGTGGTGGCGGCCTTCTTCAGCCTGCCGCTGGATGTGCGCCAGGTCACGCTGGCCGCCGGTACGCTGGCCTCGGCCGCCTTCAGCCTGGGCTGGCAGGCGCTGGCCACGCCGTTGTTCTGGCTGGCCGCTGGCGGCGTGGCGGTCACCGCCTTGCTCTCGGTGGCCACCGCCTTCGCCTGTGCCCTGGCGCTGGCCCTGCGTTCGCGCGATTTGCCGCGGCGCGTGCGCAATGTGGCCATGCGTGCCGTGTTGCGTCGTTTCGTGGTGCGTCCGCTGTTCTTCATGCTGCCCGAACGCCCGCGTGCGGCAGTGCGGGATGAATCGGCCGGGGACGACGACGATGAGGATGATCCGGGCGATGACGAGGACAGCCAGCAGCGCCACGCCGCCTGAACTTGCCATCAGGAACATGCAATACCGCTAATATTGCAGCGCATATAACCAGGGAATCGGCCTGTAGTCCGCCATGGGTGGGCTGTTGCGGCCGATTGTGGGGCTTTCCGGGCAGGGATGACGATGCCGGTTTTATTGGTTAGAATCGAAATCGTTTTTTGCGTAAGGCAGGGGGAGTGGAGAGACAAGCTTGAGCCGAAACACCGGTTGAGCCATAGCAGAACAGCCAAACCTGCAACACCAGGACAATCTAACGAGCACGATAAAGTTTGCCGCTGGTAGCAAAAGATGTGTGTTGTCGAGTATCCGTTTCCCCGAGGGACGGAGTGCAAGCCCATTCACCTTACCCTGCTAACATGAAAAAACACCTCGTGTTTCTTGCCTTGCTTGGCGTCGTCGGCAGTGCGTCCGCAGCGGACATCGTCGGCAATGCCAAGGCTGCTGAAAACAAAGTCTCCATGTGCATCGGTTGCCATGGCATCCCCGGCTACAAAGCCAGCTTCCCCGAGGTCTACCAGGTGCCGATGCTGGGCGGGCAATCCGCCAAGTACATCGAGAGCGCGCTGCGCGCCTACCAGAAGGGGGAGCGCAAGCATCCCTCCATGATGGGTATCGCCGGTGGCCTGTCGGACCAGGACATTGCTGACCTGGCCGCCTATTATTCGCAGCAGAAGTGAGGGGGATGCACGAGATGAAGAAGATCCTGATTGTGTCGGCGCTGCTGGCTGCCGCCTGGACGGCGCCACTGGTGGCCTCTGCCGCGGACCTGGCCAATGGCCGCTCGCTGGTCGAGAAATACAATTGCGCCTCCTGCCACGGCAAGGACTACAACTCACCCATCGACCCGGGCTATCCCAAGCTGGCTGGCCAGCATGCCGATTACCTCAAGCATGCCCTGACCGCCTACCGGCGCGGCGACACCGCCATGAACGGCCGCAACAACGCCATCATGTCGGCCCAGGCCAAGCCGCTGACGGACCGCGACATCAACGATATCGCTGCCTACCTGCATAGCCTGCCGGGGTCGCTGGTGTTGCGCAAGTAAGCGCCTCGCTGGTACGTTGAGACAAAAAAGCCACGTCGTCACCGACGTGGCTTTTTCATTGGACGCGCGCGGCCATCAGCCCTGCGCGCGGCGCTTGATATTCTCGATATAGGCCGCGCCATCCGGGGGCAAGCCATTGCGCTGCGCATTCCAGATCATCTCGCCCAGGGCCTCCATGATCTCGTGATGCGCGTCATGCTCGGAGCCACGGCGCTGCGCCAGCATCTGGAAGGCCGCGCGAATGCCGGGCGGCTGGTCGATGGAGATCTGTTCCGTGATCGACAGGTGCATCGACAGGTGCAGGAAGGGATTGGTCTGGCCGTGCTCGACCGAGTAGTCGGCGGCCAGGGCTTCATCGACGTCGCGCAGCGCGTCCTGGTATTCGGGATGCTGGATGATCCAGTCGCGGGCAATGGCCTCCAGCGGGCTCAGGATCTCATGGCCCTGGTGCTTGCGATAGGCTTCGCAGAAGAAGCGGCGGACATCATGCTGGGACGGCGTGAACATGGTGGTGCAGGAATCGGTGGCAAACTGCTATTGTACGCTGCAACGCCGACGTCTTCAGGCAGGCAGGTGGATGCACCACGGGAGGCGATGTTGCAGTAATATTCTTTCCCATTGGCAATGGTCTGAATGATCCATCCTGACCCGCATCGAGCGTAACGCTTGCGGCGGTGTCGGGCCCGGTGCGGGTAGCACAGAGCGAATAGCAAAAAGGGGAATTGCACATGCTTGCTGCGGGCAGCCGATCAACGCGTCGTCGCCAGGGCGTCTTTCTCCAGCACTGTCTGCTCGTGCTGGTCCTGGTGCTGGCCCTGCCATGGGCCGGTGCCGCCGACAAGCGGGCCAAGGCTGCCGGGTCGTCCGAGTCGTCCTCGACGTCCGAGGCGCAAGAGCCGCCCACGCTACTGATCGGATTCGCCGGCCCCTTGAGCGGCGGTGCCGCAGGGGTGGGCAGGAGCATGCAGAACGCCGTGCAACTGGCCCTCGAAGAGGCCAACCGGCGGGGCCTGCGCATTGGCGGCAAGGAGGTCCGCCTGCGGCTGGTGTCCCAGGACGACCGCGCCGATCCGGCGGCGGCCGAATACGTGGCGCGATTCCTGGTCGAGCAGCATGTCACCGCCGTGGTCGGCCACTGGACCAGCGGCACCAGCCTGGCGGCCGCGCCGGTCTACCATGCGGCCGGCGTGATCCAGATCTCGCCGTCGGCGATGAGTCGCAAGCTGACGCTGCTGTCCTATCCGCGCATCTTCCGTACCATTCCCAACAATGAAAGCGTAGGACGCATCTCCGCCCAGTATGCGGTGGCTACCCTGGGTGCCAAGACGATGGTGACGATCGACGACCGCACCCCCTTCGGAGCCGGCCTGGCCGAGGAGTTCGCTCAGACCGTGGAGCGCATGGGGCTGCAGATGGCGGGGCGCTATTCGGTCAGCGACAAGACCTCGGATTTCAATGCAGCCCTGATGCAGGCGCGCAAGCTGCATCCCGACCTGATCTTCTTCGGCGGGCTGGACTGGCAGGCCGGCGTGCTGGCCAGGTCGATCAAGCGTCTGAAGCTGGACGCGCGCCTGATGGCTGCGGCCGGCACGGTGGGCTTGCCCTTCCTGATGCGTGCCGGTGCCGACGGCAATGGCACCCTGGTATTGGAGCCGGGGCCGCCGCAAGACAAGATGCCGGGCTGGAAATCCTTCCGTCAGCGCTACAGCCAGCGCTTCGATTCCAATATCGATCTCTACGCCGTGTTCGCCTATGACGCCGCGCAAGCCATCATCAACGGCATCCGCCAGGCCGGCAGCACCGATACGGACGCCATTGCGCTGGCCATGCACCGGCTGCGCTTCGAGGGCATAGGCGGTGTGGTGGCCTTCAACGAGGAGGGCGACCTGCTGCATCCGAGCTATACGATGTACGAGGTGCAGGACCAGCACTGGACGCCGGTGGCCCGCTTCAACGGCTCGTCGCGCTAGCGGCGAGAGCAGGCGCCGGCGCGCGCGGGCTCAGACGCCCTTGGCCGGCAGCGGGGTCTTTTGCTTGAACTCGCACAGGTCGGCGATGATGCAGTTCCAGCACTGCGGCTTGCGGGCGATGCAGGTGTAGCGCCCATGCAGGATCAGCCAGTGGTGCGCATCCTGGCGGAACTCGGGGGCGACGAACTTGATCAGCTTGCGCTCGACCTCGTCCACGTCCTTGCCCGGGGCAATGCCGGTGCGGTTGGAGACGCGGAAGATATGCGTATCCACCGCGATGGTGGGATGGCCGAAGGCAGTGTTCAAGACCACGTTGGCCGTCTTGCGGCCTACGCCCGGCAGGGCTTCCAGTTCCTCGCGCGTCTGCGGTACTTCACCGCCATGCTGTTCGATCAGGATGCGGCAGGTCTCGATGACGTTCTTGGCCTTGGTGCGATACAAGCCGATGGTCTGGATGTAGGGCATGAGCTGGTCCACGCCCATGCGATAGAGCTGTTCGGGCGTATTGGCCACCGGATAGAGCTTGCGCGTGGCCTTGTTGACCGAGACATCGGTCGCCTGGGCCGACAGCAGCACCGCGATCAGCAGCTCGAAGGGAGTGGTGTACTCCAGCTCGGTGGTCGGTGTCGGATTGGCCTGGCGCAGGCGTTCGAAGATCTCGCGGCGTTTGCTCGGGTTCATGGGCGTGGCTTGTAGCTGGGGGAGATGGGGGCGGAGGTGGCGGCGTCGGCGGCTTGCAGCTTCTTCAGGCGGGCACGCTCCATGGCGGCCTGGATGATGGCCTTCTTGCGGGCCTGCTCGGCTTGTTCCTCAGGCGTGCCACTCATGGCCGCCTCGACTTCCTTGAGCTTGGCGGCGGCCTTGGCGGCCAGGCGGGCGTCGTTTTCTTCCTTCTCGCGACGCAGCCGCACGGTGCGCCAGTCATGACGGGCGCGGGCGGCGTCGGCCTGTTGCTGGCTCCAGGCCTGCCAGCCGGTACGGCCGGGGGTGACGTCCTGCATCGTGATGCAGTCCACCGGGCAGGGCGCCACACACAGGTCGCAACCGGTGCAGAGATCGTTGATGACGGTATGCATCTGCTTGGCCGCGCCGGCGATCGCATCGACCGGGCAAGCCTGGATGCAGAGTGTGCAGCCTATGCAGGCCTGCTCATCGATCACCGCCAGGCGGCGCACCTGCTCGCGGCCGTTGACGGGATTGAGCGGGATCACCGGACGGCCCAGCAGTTGCGCCAGTCGCGCCACGCCTTCGGCGCCGCCGGGCGGACACTGGTTGTAGCTGGCCTGGCCGTCGGCAATGGCTTGCGCATAAGGGCGGCAAGCCGGGTAGCCGCACTTGGTGCATTGGGTCTGCGGCAGCAGGTCTTCGATGCGATCGGCCAGCGATGCAACAGTGTCGGGGGAAGTGGTGGCGGATGGCGGCACGGCGGTGGGGCAGTTCAACAAGGCAAAGGCAGTATTATCCGGCCAAATGCGGGTGAAGTCATGTTCGCCAGATCAAGGAAAAACGGCGCCACCGTCAGGACGGGGCGCCGTGTTGCCAGGCGAGGGGCCGATCAGGCGTGGCTGCGGATGAATTCGCCGATCTTGGGACAGACGATCTCGCGCCAGCGCCGGCCCGAGAAGATGCCGTAGTGGCCAGCCTTGGGCACGGTGAAGTGCTGCTTGCGCGACTTCGGGATGCCGCTGCACAACTCCTGTGCCGCTTCGGTCTGGCCGGAGCCGGAGATGTCGTCGAGTTCGCCTTCGATGGTAAACAGCGCCACCGACTTGATGTCTTGTGGACGCACCAGCTTGCCTTCGATCTCCCAGGTGCCACGGGCCAGGTTGAAGTCCTGGAACACCACCTTGATGGTCTCCAGGTAGAACTCGGCAGGCATGTCCAGCACGGCGTTGTACTCGTCGTAGAACTTGCGGTGTTCTTCGGCGGAGGCGTCGTCGCCATCGCGCAGGTGCATGTAGAAATCCCAGTGGCTCTGGGCGTGGCGGCGCGGGTTCATGGCCACGAAGCCGGCATGCTGCAGGAAGCCCGGATAGACCTTGCGGCCAAAGCCCGGATAGTTGGCCGGCACGCTGTAGATCACCGTGTTCTCGAACCAGGAGTAGGGCTTCTCGGTGGCGAGGTCGTTGACCGACGTGGGCGACTTGCGGGCATCGATGGGGCCGCCCATCATGGTCATGCTCTTGGGCAGGTGGGGATCATTGGCGCTGGCCATCAGCGAGATGGCTGCCAGCACCGGCACGGTGGGCTGGCACACCGAGATCACGTGGACGTCGGTATCCAGGAAGCGGATGAAGTCCTGGACGTAGTACACGTAGTCATGCAGGTGGAAGGGGCCTTGCTCGACCGGCACCATGCGGGCATCGGTCCAGTCGGTGATGTAGACGTCATGTTCCTTGAGCAGCGCCCGCACGGTTTCACGCAGCAGCGTGGAGTGATGGCCCG
Source organism: Herbaspirillum sp. (assembly GCA_019233085.1). Lineage (GTDB taxonomy): Bacteria > Pseudomonadota > Gammaproteobacteria > Burkholderiales > Burkholderiaceae_D > Herbaspirillum. Next base: position 2,833 of record JAFAMT010000296.1, on the reverse strand, counting down.
ACAGCGGTGCCACCACCAGCACGGTGGGCTGGTGCAGGGCGGCCATCTGGCGCGCGCCGAGATCTTTTTTGAAGTGGATCAGGCGGCAGAACGGCTTGGTCTCGACCACATCCTCGATGATGCCCACCGGCTTGCCCTCGACCTCGACGGTGTCGATATTGAAGGCCGGCTTTTCATATTCCTTTGACAAGCGGTACAGCAATTCGTAGCCGGCAGCGATGCGCTGCGAGAAAGGCGTGTGGGCCAGCGGGGAAACCGGATCGGAGAACAACTTGGCGGAGGTTTCCGCCCATTGCATCATCGGGTTGAGGAAGGCGCGATTGAATTCATGCAATTGATAAAGCATAGCTGACCTTTATACAAGCACTGGCTGGCCTGTCCGGCGCGGGGACGAAGCCCCGGGCGTCGACAGTGTAAACGCAGCAAGCATGTGCAACAAACGTTTGGCGATGGTAACGGGCTGACACAGGCTGGATAGTAAAATATGTCCAGTTTGTCAACATTTTCCTTGTTGCGACGCAGTAGCATAGCACGCTTTGAGATGCGACCTCATCGCTGGTAAGACCAGCGCCGCAAAATCGCCGCCACTGCAGTGCCGGCGCCACATTGCACCGCCCGGAAAGCACAAAGCCCCTGCACGGGCAGGGGCTTTGGGGGAGGGCGCCGACGGCAGGCGCCGGTCGGATCGCTCGACAGCGGGTGCTCAGTCGAAGACCGGGCTTTCCACGCCCAGGATCTTGTGCAGCTTGGGCGAGGTGGTGGTGTACTGCATGTGGATCTTCTTTTCCGGGAAGATGTAGGGCGCAGCACCGAAGGCGGCCAGCGCGGCTTCGTGGAAGCCCGACAGGATCAGCTTCTTCTTGCCCGGATAGGTGTTGATGTCGCCCACGGCGAAGATGCCCGGGATGTTGGTCTCGAACTTCTCGGTATCGACCACCTTCAGCTGCTTGCGCTCGATATCCAGACCCCACTCGGCGATCGGACCCAGCTTGGGCGACAGGCCGAAGAAGACCAGCAGCATGTCCAGCGGCAGGCGGCGGGTGACGCCGTCGGCGCCGGTGACCTTGACCTCGGCCAGCTTGCCGTCCTTGATCTCGGTGCCGGTGACCTGGCCGATGACCAGTTGCATCTCGTACTGTTCGCACAGTTCCTTCATCTTCGCCACCGAAGCCGGGGCGGCGCGGAACTCCTCGCGACGGTGCAGCAGGATCACCGATTCAGCCTTGCCCACGAAGTTCAGCGCCCAGTCCAGGGCGGAGTCGCCGCCGCCGCAGATGACGATGTTCTTGCCCTCGAACAGGGCCGGGTCCTTGACGCGGTAGAACACCTGCGAGCCTTCGAACTGCTCGATGCCTTCGACCTTCAGGGTGCGCGGCTGGAACGAGCCCACGCCGGCGGCGATGAAGATGGTCTTGGTGATGAACCGGGTGCCGGTGGAGGTCTCGACGTCGAAACGTCCATCTTCGCGCTTGTTCACCAGGGTCACTTCCTGGCCCAGGTGGAAGGTCGGCGAGAAGGGTTCGATCTGCTTCAACAGGTTGTCGGTCAGTTCCTGACCGGTGCAGACCGGCACGGCCGGGATGTCATAGATGGGCTTGTCCGGATACAGTTCCACGCACTGGCCGCCGACCACCGGCAGCGAATCGATCACGTGCGCCTTGATCTCCAAGAGGCCAAGCTCGAACACCTGGAACAGGCCGACCGGGCCGGCGCCGATGATGACGGCATCGGCGTCGATGATGCCGTTGACTGCCGCGCTCTGGACATTGTTTTCCATGATTTCTTGATATTCCTGTTTCAGTTGGGAGGCTTTCTCGCACTCAGATGCTGGCTAACGGCAGGCGCCGTGTTGCTGTGGATAGGCCTGGGATGACAAAGCCGGCCCGGACTAGAGGCCGCATGGCTGGCAGGGTTTTTCCTGCCGAGCAAATATAAACGGTTGCGCATCTGGCTTGGGCGATGGTGCTGCCAGGCTGGATGCGCAACCGCAATTCTGGGGGAACCGGCCCCGATACGACTTGATTCTGCGCAGCGATCAGCGCTGCAGGTATTGCAGCTTGTCAGTCTTGTCCTTCCATTCCTCGGCGTCGGCCAGCGGGGCCTTGGTCTTGGTGATGGAGGGCCAGTTGCGGGACAGTTCGGCGTTCAGCGCGATGTAGGGCTGCTGGTCGGCCGGCACGTCTTCTTCTGCGTAGATCGCATTGACCGGACATTCGGCCACGCACACGGCGCAGTCGATGCATTCGTCGGGGTCGATGGCGAGGAAATTGGGGCCTTCGCGGAAGCAATCCACCGGGCAAACATCCACGCAATCCGTATAGCGGCAACGGACGCAGGAATCGGTGACAACGTGGGTCATAACTGTCCTATCTTTAAAATTTCTTCAAACCGATGGCTAACTGCGCCGCAATTGATGGCAATATGGCACGGTTAAAATCATGTTGCAGCAGGATAACGTACACGACGTTGACCACCTTGCGCGGTTTCCCCCGCCTTGTGAGCGGCCCCGGAAATGCGCGATGCGACCCGCTGCAAAGCCTTGTATTTTAAGGTAATTCGATTTTTCTCACAAATGAGGCTTATACAGATTACGTATAAGTAAATAAACAAGCCAGCGATAGAACCAGCCGCCGCCAGGGTCTTCCGGATAGCCGCAAATGCGCACGGAGCAAGGCCATTCGCGGCCTGGCCGGTCCCGCGCATCAAGAAAAGGAAGTCCCGGCGTGAACGCTGAAGACACCAACAAGCCCCCCCGTTTCCGATTGTTCCGGCTGCCTGCCCTGGTGGGGCTGGTCGCCCTGCTGGCGTTGCCCCTGTTGCAGGGGAGCGCTGC
>JAFAMT010000279.1 GCA_019233085.1 Herbaspirillum sp. | reverse complement strand
GCCGGAAACCCCGATTCAGGAGGCGGTGGCTGCGATGGCCGAGAAAGACATCGGTTCGCTGGTGGTCATGGAATATGGCGACCTGGTCGGCATGCTGACCTTCCGCGAAGTGCTGCTGACACTGCACAAGAACGGCGGCGCGCTGGGCGGCTCGACCGTGCGCAAGCACATGAACGACGCCCCCATCACCGTGACGCCCGATACGGATCTCAACGAAGTGCGCCGCATCATGCTCGAAAAGCACGCGCGCTACGTGCCGGTGATGGAAGCGCGTACGGTGCTGGGCGTGATGTCCTTCTACGACGTGGCCAAGGCCGTGCTGGACGCCCAGGGCTTCGAGAACAAGATGCTCAAGGCCTATATCCGCGACTGGCCGGCCGAGGAAGAAGAGCGCGAAGGCAATAGCTGATTGCGCTCGACTGCGCAGGGTGCCGCGGCGTCACGGCCAGCGCCATCCTCGCCAGCCTTCCCGAGAACCGTTCCCACCGGAACGGTTTTTTATTGTCTCTTTTATTGTGCTTCGCCCCTATTGTTGCCCCGCGCCAAATTGCGTACCCTGCGGCTTACCTCCATTGACCTGATTTGCCCATGCCAAAGAACAGCCAGTTCACGCTCTTTTCCCAACGGCGTTTCGCTCCCTTCTTCTGGACCCAGTTCCTGGGGGCGCTCAACGACAACGTCTTCAAGACGGCCCTGCTGACCATCCTCACCTACGACGCCCTGTCCTGGACCAGCATGGACACCGGGCTGCTCAACAATCTCATCCCGGGCCTGTTCATCCTGCCTTTCTTCCTGTTCTCGGCGACCTCGGGCCAACTGGCCGACAAGCTGGAGAAGGGCCGCGTGGCGCGCTTCGTCAAGCTGCTGGAGATCGCCATCATGGGCATCGCCGCCTATGGCTGGATGACCCATCATCTCTGGTTGCTGGTGACGGCGGTGATCGGCATGGGGATCCATTCGACGCTGTTCGGGCCGGTCAAGTACGCCTACCTGCCGCAGCAGTTGCGGCGTGATGAGCTTATCGGCGGCAATGGCCTGATCGAGATGGGGACCTTCGTGGGCATCCTGCTGGGCGAGATCCTGGGTGCGGTACTGGTGGTGCACAAGCCCTGGGGCCTGCAGCTGGTGGCCGGCGTGACCATCGGCATCGCCGTGCTGGGCTGGCTGGCCAGCCTGGCCATTCCGCATTCGCCGGCGCCGGCGCCGGAACTCAAGGTCAACTGGAATCCCTTCACCGAGACCGTGCGCAACCTTGGTTTCTCGCGTCGCAACCGGCCGGTATTCCTGTCGCTGCTGGGCAATTCCTGGTTCTGGTTCTATGGCGCCATCATGCTGGCGCAGTTCCCCGTCTATGCGAAGAACTACCTGCACGGCGACCACAGCGTCTTCGTGCTGCTGCTGGCGGTGTTCTCCATCGGCATCGGTGCCGGCTCGCTGCTGTGCGAGCGGCTTTCCGGGCACAAGGTGGAAATCGGCCTGGTGCCCTTCGGCTCCATCGGCCTGTCGGTCTTCGGGCTGGAGCTGTACTTCGCCAGCCAGGCCTACGTGACGCCGGGGACGATGCTGGACATCGCCGGCTTCCTCGGCCAGGGCGGCAGCTGGCGCATCCTGGCGGACTGCCTGGGCATCGGCCTGTTCGGCGGCCTCTACATCGTGCCGCTGTTCGCGCTGATCCAGACCCGCTGCGACCCGGTCCATGTCTCGCGCACCATCGCCGGCATGAACATCATGAATGCGCTGTTCATGGTGGTCTCGGCACTGGTGGCCATGGTGCTGCTCAAGGCCGGCCTGACGATCCCGCAGATCTTCCTGGCCACGGCCATCATGAATGGCGTGGTGGCAGCCTATATCTTCTCGCTGGTGCCGGAATTCCTGATCCGCTTCCTGGCCTGGCTGCTGATCCATACCTTCTACCGGGTGCGTATCGTCAATGGCCAGGCCATCCGTGACCAGGGCGCGGGCGTACTGGTGTGCAACCACGTCAGTTACGTGGATGCCATCGCCATCATGGCCGCCAGCCCGCGTCCGGTGCGTTTCGTGATGGATCACCAGATCTTCAGGATCCCGCTGCTGTCCTGGGTCTTCCGCAATGCCCGTGCCATTCCTATCGCACCGGTCAAGGAAGACCCCTGGCTGACCGAGAAGGCCTTCATCGACATCGCCCAGGCGCTGCATGAGGGTGAGCTGGTGTGCATCTTCCCCGAGGGCAAGCTCACGCGTGACGGCGAACTGAACGCCTTCAAGGGCGGCGTGCAAAAGATCATCGAGCGCAGCCCGGTGCCGGTCTTGCCGCTGGCCTTGCGTGGCCTGTGGGGCAGCCTGTTCTCGCGCGACCCCAGCAATCCGGTGGCGCGCACCTTCAAGCGCGGCCTGTTCTCGCGGCTGGAACTGGTGGTGGGTGAGCCCATCGCCCCCGCCGATGTCAGCCCCGAACTCCTGCAGGAAAAAGTGCGCGCCTTGCGCGGCGACTGGAAGTAGGGCGGGCCAAGACGCCGCCGGCGGCTCGTCGGCGGCTCGTCGGCGGCGCCCGAGACTGGTAAAATCGTGTTTTCCCAGTCTTTCACGCGAACTCCATCATGTCCGGCAATACCCTCGGCACGCTCTTCACCGTCACCACTTTCGGCGAATCCCACGGCCCGGCCATCGGCTGCGTGATCGATGGCTGCCCCCCGGGCATGAGCCTGTCGGAGGCCGATATCCAGCCGGAACTGGATCGCCGCCGCCCCGGTACCTCGCGTCACGTGACCCAGCGCCAGGAGCCCGATACCGTCGAGATCCTCTCCGGCGTCTACGAGGGCAAGACCACCGGCACCCCCATCGCACTGCTGATCCGCAACCAGGACCAGCGCAGCAAGGACTACGGCAACATCCTCGATACCTTCCGCCCCGGCCACGCTGACTACACCTACTGGCACAAGTACGGCATCCGCGACCCGCGTGGTGGCGGCCGTTCCTCGGCGCGCCTGACCGCCCCCGTGGTGGGTGCGGCGGCCATCGCCAAGAAGTGGCTGTTCGAAAAGTACGGCACCACCTTCAAGGGCTGCATGAGCCAGCTGGGCGAGATCGCGATTCCCTTCGAGTCCTGGGAACATGTGCCCAACAACCCCTTCTTCGCCGCCAATGCCAGCATCATCGAGCGTCTGGAGGCCTACATGGACGCCCTGCGCAAGGACGGCGACTCCATCGGTGCGCGCATCGACGTGGTGGCGCAGAACGTGCCGATCGGCCTGGGCGAGCCGCTCTACGACAAGCTCGACGCCGAGATCGCCTACGCCCTCATGGGCATCAACGCCGTCAAGGGCGTGGAGATCGGCGCCGGCTTCCGCTCGGTGGCGCAGAAGGGGAGCGAGCATGGCGATGCGCTGACCCCGGAAGGCTTCGTGGGCAACAATGCCGGCGGCGTCCTGGGTGGCATCTCGACCGGCCAGGACATCACGGCCTCGATCGCCATCAAGCCCACCTCCAGCATCCGCACGCCGCGCCCGTCCATCGACAAGAGCGGCCAGCCGATCGCGGTGGAGACCTTCGGTCGCCATGATCCCTGCGTGGGCATCCGCGCCACCCCCATCGCCGAAGCCATGCTGGCGCTGGTGCTGATGGATCATGCCTTGCGGCACCGTGCCCAGTGCGGCGACGTCAAGGTCGATACCCCGCAACTGCGCTGAACGGCCGGCGGGATCCCTGACACGAACCGGCCATCGCGCTAGCGATCGCCG
>JAFAMT010000240.1 GCA_019233085.1 Herbaspirillum sp. | reverse complement strand
CCAGGAGATTTCATAGGCGGTCCAGAAATCGGCGCCGAAGAAGGGCAGCGTGCCGCTGATCTGCAGCTCGGCGCGCTTGGGCGCACGCGGGATGGGAAACAGCAGGCTGGGGTCGTAATGGGTCGGATATTCGGAGCTCTTGCCCAGCGGCGAGCTTTCCGGCGAATGGCCAGCGGTGGAGGCGGGCGGGGTGGTTTGGTCCATGGGGATTCTCCTGCGGTGCTACGGACTGCAATGATGCAAAGGGCTGATGCGGTCTTGCCAGGGCTGCACGCCAGAACGGGCAGGCGTGCAGCCGGGGGACATCAGCCGAGGAAGAGCTTGTACAACGGGTTACGGCTCTCGTCCCAGTGACGATAGCCCAGTTGGGCCAGGAAGGCGCGGAATTGTTTCATCTCCTTCTTAGGCACCTGCAGGCCGATCAGGATGCGTCCCACGTCACCGCCCTGGTTGCGATAGTGGAACAGGCTGATGTTCCAGCCCGGGCTCATGCTGGAGAGGAATTTCATCAGCGCGCCCGGACGTTCCGGGAACTCGAAGCGATACAGCAGCTCGTCGTCGGCCAGGTCGCTCTTGCCGCCCACCAGGTGGCGGATGTGGACCTTGGCCAGTTCGTCGTGGGTCAGGTCGAGCACGCCGAAGCCGGCCTTCTCGAAGTTGCGGGCGATCTTGCCGGCCTCGTCGGCCGCTGCCACCTGGATACCGACGAAGACATGCGCCGCCTTGGCATCACTGATGCGGTAGTTGAACTCGGTGACATTGCGCGGGCCGACGGTCTCACAGAAACGGCGGAAGCTGCCGCGCTCTTCGGGAATGGTCACGGCAAACACCGCCTCGCGGGCCTCGCCGGCATCGGCCATCTCGGCCACGAAGCGCAGGCGGTCGAAGTTCATGTTGGCGCCGCAGGCGATGGTCACCAGCGATTGGCCCTTGATCGGCTTCTTGCTGGCGCGCGCGCGTTCCACGTAGGCCTTGGCACCGGCCACGGCCAGGGCACCTGCAGGTTCCACGATGCTGCGGGTGTCCTGGAAGATATCCTTGATGGCGGTACAGACCGCATCGGTATCGACGATGATGATTTCGTCCACCAGCTCGCGGGCGATGCGGAAGGTTTCTTCGCCGACCAGCTTGACGGCGGTGCCGTCCGAGAACAGACCCACGTCGGGCAGCGCCACGCGGCGGCCGGCCTTGATGCTGCGCGCCATGGCGTCGGAATCGGTGGTCTGCACGCCGATGATCTTGATGTCCGGGCGCACCGCCTTGACGTAGGAGGCCACGCCGGCGATCAGGCCGCCACCGCCGATGGCCACGAAGATGGCGTGGATCGGTTCCGGGTGCTGGCGCAGGATTTCCATGCCCACCGTGCCCTGGCCGGCGATCACATAGGGATCGTCGAAGGGATGCACGAAGGTCAGCTTCTGTTTCTTTTCCAGCGTCAGCGCATGTTCGTAGGCATCGGTGAAGGAGTCACCGAAAAGCACCACCTCGCCACCGCGCGCCTTGACCGCATCGATCTTGACCTGGGGCGTGGTGGTGGGCATCACGATCACGGCACGGCAACCCAGGCGGGCAGCCGACAGCGCCACGCCCTGGGCGTGGTTACCGGCCGAGGCGCAGATGACGCCGCGCTTCAGTTGCGCCGCTGTCAGGTGGGCCATCTTGTTGTAGGCGCCGCGCAGCTTGAAGCTGAACACGCTCTGCATATCCTCGCGCTTGAAGTAAATTCGATTATCAATCCTTTGCGACAGCGTGTTCGCCAGTTCCAGCGGGGTTTCTTGGGCGACGTCGTAGACGCGGGCGGTCAGGATCTTTTTCAGATAATCGTTACTCATGTTTGTCATCAATGAAGTGAAGTAGGGCGAGCAGCAGCGTGTTTGGGCGCGGTCATATCGCAATCAGGGTAAAGGAAAAAACGGCTCGGTAAGCCGGTAGGGTTTGCCCCGGGCGAGTGCCGGCGGTAGCCGGTCGGCGCCAGGGGAACTGATCATTATAAGGGAGGCGGGGCCGTGGCCAGCAAGGCCGGTGGCGGCGAGAGGGAAGGGGGGAAGTGAATTTTTGATCAGTTCTCGGCGGCTTCTTGATTTCGCCGGGCCCGGCACCAGCTAGAATGCGAGCGTCGTCGCTCCGGTGTTTTTGCTGGATGGCAATATTTCGCCTGGCCGTGGCCAGTTTCCTCGCCCCTATTTCCGTTCCTGCATGATCGAATCCGCCATCCTCTGGCTACTCAATATCCTGGCCATCCCCACGGTCGGACTGACCTCCGTCTTCCTGATCAGCTTCATTTCCGCAACGCTGCTGCCGCTGGGCTCGGAACCGGCCGTCTTTGCCGTCATCAAGGCCAATCCCGCCATGTTCTGGCCGGTGATCCTGGTGGCCACCGTCGGTAATACCCTCGGTGGAGTGGTCGATTACTGGATGGGCTATGGTGCCAAGCAGGCCTTTGCCAAGGAGCGTTCCACACGCTGGTTCCACTGGCTGGAGCGTTTCGGCGCCAAGACCATGCTGCTGGGCTGGCTGCCCGGCATTGGCGACCCCATCTGCACACTGGCGGGCTGGCTGCGCCTGCCGTTCTGGCCGTCGGTGGCTTACATGGCCATCGGCAAGTTCGTCCGCTATGTGCTGATGACCTGGCTGCTTCTGAATGTGCCGGATGGCTTCTGGCACAAGGTCGGCGACTGGCTCTCCTGAGCCAGGCCGCTCAGCCGGCGAAGTGCTGGTAGAGGCCTTCCAGCAGGCGTATCAGCAGGAAGGCCGCCGTCACCCCCAGGACCGCGATGTGGCGGGGTTTGAGCTTGAAACGCGGGGTGTCATTGTTCATCAGTGCCGTGATCATGGCAGTCTCCCTCAAGCCTTGCATTGGGCGTAGTCGGCCAGGGTGATGGCTAGATTTTCCAGAAATTCGGTCATCAATGCTTGCAACATATCATTCTCCTCGGTCGTGAAGGGGAACACCCCTCTTGTCTGGATGGATTATAGAATTTAACAATCAATAAATTGAAATTGATTGTATTTATAAATTCAATTGGCCGACGCTATCGTCACCAGATCAGGTGCAATCCCTCGCGAAACGTCGCTCAACCGTCACGAAACGGCCAGGATGGCGTCTTGCCGACCGGCAAAACCGGGGGCATCCCATCGCGAGTTTTGGCAATAGGCTAAAATGCATATCCGGCAGCAGAATTACCTCCATACATAGATGAACGCCCCCGCTCAGATCCAGGCCTTGCTTACAGATGCGCCGCATGGCGCTGCACCGCGCTTGCGCGAAATTCCCTACAACTACACTTCCTTCTCCGATCGCGAGATCGTGATCCGGTTGCTGGGTGAACAGTCCTGGTCCCTGCTCGACGAACTGCGCGGCAAGCGCCAGACCGGTCGGTCGGCGCGCATGTTGTATGAAGTGTTGGGCGACATCTGGGTGGTGCGTCGCAATCCCTACCTGCAGGATGACCTGCTGGACAACCCCAAGCGTCGCGCCGCGCTCATCGAGGCCCTGAACCATCGCCTCTCCGAAGTGGACAAGCGCCGCCTGGCCACCGACCTGGCCGAAGCCGGGGACGCCGAAGCCCAGCGCCGCAGCGCCAGCGTGGAAGCCTTGCTGAAGGCGGCCAGGAAGGCCATCGCCGATTTCGCCGAGGAATTCCGCCAGACCTACGATCTGCGCAAGCGCGCCAACAAGGTGCTGGGCCGCTACACCGCCAAGGACAACATCAAGTTCGACGGCCTCTCGCGCGTCTCGCACGTCACCGACGCCACCGACTGGCGCGTCGAATACCCCTTCGTGGTCCTGACCCCGGACACCGAAGACGAGATGGCCGGCCTGGTCAAGGCCTGCATCGAACTGGGCCTGACCATCATCCCGCGCGGCGGCGGCACCGGCTACACCGGCGGCGCCATTCCCTTGACGCCGCTGTCGGCTGTGATCAACACCGAAAAGCTGGAACAGCTGGGTGCGGTCGAGATGGAAATCCTGCCCGGCCTGGACAAGCCCTACGCCACCATCTATTCGGGTGCCGGTGTGGTCACCAAGCGCGTCTCGGATGCGGCTGAAAAGGCCGGTTTCGTGTTCGCGGTGGACCCGACCTCGGCCGAAGCCTCCTGCATCGGCGGCAACGTCGCCATGAATGCCGGCGGCAAGAAGGCCGTGCTGTGGGGTACCGCCCTGGACAACCTGGCTAGCTGGCGCATGGTCGATCCGCAGGGCGACTGGCTGGAAGTGACGCGCCTGGACCACAACCTGGGCAAGATCCACGACGTGGAAGTGGCACGCTTCAAGCTGGAATGGTCGCATCCCGGCGAAAAGGGCCAGAAGACCGAAGTCTTCAAGACCGAGATCCTGGAGATCTCCGGCAAGAAATTCCGCAAGGAAGGCCTGGGCAAGGACGTCACCGACAAGTTCCTCTCGGGCCTGCCCGGCGTGCAGAAGGAAGGTTGCGATGGCCTCATCACCTCGGCCCGCTGGATCCTGCACAAGATGCCCAAGCAGACCCGCACGGTCTGCCTGGAGTTCTTCGGCCAGGCGCGCGATGCGATTCCCTCGATCGTGGAAATCAAGGATTACCTGGACGCCGAAACCAAAAAGGGTGGCGCCATCCTGGCCGGCCTGGAACACCTGGACGAGCGCTACCTGCGCGCCGTCGGCTATGCCACCAAGTCCAAGCGCGGCGTGCTGCCCAAGATGGTGCTCATCGGCGACATCGTCGGTGACGACGAAAACGCCGTGGCCGCAGCGGCTTCGGAGGTGATCCGCATGGCCAACAACCGCGTGGGTGAGGGCTTTGTCGCCGTCAGCCCGGAAGCGCGCAAGAAATTCTGGCTGGACCGTTCGCGCACCGCCGCCATCGCCAAGCACACCAACGCCTTCAAGATCAACGAAGACGTGGTCATTCCGCTGAACCGCATGGGCGAATACACCGACGGCATCGAGCGCATCAACATCGAACTGTCGATCAAGAACAAGCTGCAGCTGCTGGCCGAACTGGACAGCTTCTTCGTCAAGGGCAACCTGCCGCTGGGCAAGAGCGATGACGCCGAGGGTGACGATATCCCCGCGGCCGAAATGCTGGAAGACCGTGTCCACCAGGCTGAAACCTTGCTGGAACAGACCCACGCCCGCTGGTCTTACCTGCTGGCCAACCTGGACAAGCCGCTGGGCCAGGCCAAGGGCGAACTGGCTGCACTGGGCCTGGAGAAGCTGCTGCCGGTGTTCGAGCAACGCCTGCTCGACCAGCCCGAGGCAGCGGTCTTCCACGTGGTGCAGGACCGCACCGTGCGCATCTCCTGGAAGCAGGAAGTGCGCGCGCAGCTGCGCCAGATCTTCTCGGGCGCGGCCTTCAAGCTGATCCTGGAAGAATGCCAGGCCATCCACAAGCGCGTGCTGCGAGGCCGCGTCTTCGTGGCGCTGCACATGCACGCCGGTGATGGCAACGTGCACACCAACATCCCGGTCAATTCCGACCACTACGAAATGCTGCAGGATGCCCACGTCGCCGTGGCCCGCATCATGAAGCTGGCGCGTTCGCTGGATGGCGTCATCTCGGGTGAGCACGGCATCGGCATCACCAAGCTGGAATTCCTGACCGAGGACGAGATCGGCGAATTCCGCGACTACAAGAAGCGCGTGGACCCCGAAGGCCGCTTCAACAAGGGCAAGCTCTTGAACCTGCCCGGCATGGAAGCGGACCTGTCCAACGCCTATACGCCGTCGTTCGGCCTGATGGGCCACGAATCGCTGATCATGCAGCAAAGCGATATCGGCGCCATTGCCAGCAGCGTCAAGGATTGCCTGCGCTGCGGCAAGTGCAAGCCGGTCTGCTCGACCCACGTGCCGCGCGCCAACCTGCTGTACTCGCCGCGCAACAAGATCCTGGCGACCTCGCTGCTGGTGGAAGCCTTCCTCTATGAAGAGCAGACCCGTCGCGGCGTCTCCATCAAGCATTGGGAAGAGTTCGAGGACGTGGCCGACCACTGCACGGTCTGCCACAAGTGCGTCACGCCTTGCCCGGTCGATATCGACTTCGGCGATGTCTCGATGAACATGCGCAACCTGCTGCGCAAGATGGGCAAGAAGTCCTTCAACGCCGGCACCAATGCGGCCATGTTCTTCTTGAACGCCACCGACCCGGCCACCATCAACGCCACCCGCAAGGTGATGACGCAGTGGGGCTTCAAGGCGCAGCGCCTGGGCAATGACCTGTTGAAGAAGCTGGCCAAGAAGCAGACCCAGAAACCTGCGGCCACGGTCGGCAAGGCGCCGATCAAGGAACAGGTGATCCACTTCATCAACAAGAAGATGCCGGGCAACCTGCCCAAGAAGACCGCGCGCGCGCTGCTGGATATCGAGGACGACAAGATCGTCCCCATCATCCGCAATCCCAAGACCACCACGGCCGATACCGAGGCGGTGTTCTACTTCCCCGGCTGCGGCTCGGAGCGCCTGTTCTCGCAGGTCGGCCTGGCTACCCAGGCGATGTTGTGGAACGTGGGCGTGCAGACGGTGCTGCCGCCCGGTTATCTCTGCTGCGGCTATCCGCAACGCGGCACCGGCGACTTTGCCAAGGGCGAGAAGATCATCACCGACAACCGCGTGCTGTTCCATCGCATGGCCAACACGCTGAACTACCTCGACATCAAGACCGTCGTGGTCTCCTGCGGTACCTGCTACGACCAGTTGCAGGGCTATGAATTCGACAAGATCTTCCCGGGTTGCCGCATCATCGACATCCACGAATATCTGCTGGAGAAGGGCGTCAAGCTCGAAGGCGTGACCGGTACCCGCTACATGTACCACGATCCCTGCCACACCCCGATGAAGCAGCAGGATCCGCTCAAGACCGTCAATTCGCTCATCACCACGGTGGATGCGCAGAAGATCGAGAAAAGCGATCGCTGCTGCGGCGAATCGGGCACCTTCGGTGTCTCGCGTCCGGATGTCTCGACCCAGGTGCGCTTCCGTAAGGAAGAGGAAATCAGGAAGGGCAGCGACAAGGTGCGCGCCGACGGCTTCACTGGCGACGTCAAGATCCTGACCTCCTGCCCGTCCTGCTTCCAGGGCCTGTCGCGCTACAACGAGGATGCCGGTACCACTGCCGACTACATCGTGGTCGAGATGGCGCGTCACCTGCTGGGCGAGAACTGGATGCCGGAATACGTCGAGCGCGCCAACAACGGCGGCATCGAACGCGTCCTGGTGTAAGGGAGCGCACGATGAGTCAGGTGTCTTCCTGCGAATTGTGCGCCGGCGACGGCGGCGACCTGCTCTGGCGCCATCCGCAGTTCCGGGTGGTGCTGGTCGACGAAGCGGACTACCCCGGCTTCTGCCGGGTGATCTGGGACGCCCATGTCAAGGAAATGACCGATCTCGCCCCGGCCGAGCGCACGCTGCTGGCCAATGCCGTCTGGGCGGTGGAAGCCGCGCAGCGCGAGGTCATGCACCCCGAGAAGGTCAACCTGGCCACGCTGGGCAACATGACCCCGCATGTGCATTGGCATGTGATCCCGCGTTTCCTCGATGACCGTCATTTCCCCAGCCCGGTCTGGGCCGAACCGCGCCGCCCCGCAGATGCGGCCGGCATTGCGGCGCGCCGTGCGCTGCTGCCGCAGCTGCGCGAGGCGATCCGCCGCCAGCTTGACGCGGCGGGTTTGACTGCCTGATGACCGCCTGACTGGCGACCCGGCCCGCCCGGGTTCACGTTTGTTTCACGAATTTCACAAGGGAGAGCCCATGAGCGCCCCATCTTCTCCGGTTCCGCTGTCCTTCAAGGTCCGCAAGCTCTCGCGCGTGGTCGAGGTCGAGTTCGACGATGGCGTGATGTATGCGCTGCCCTTCGAGCTCATGCGCGTCTATTCGCCCTCGGCCGAGGTGCGTGGCCACGGTCCGGGACAGGAAGTGCTGCCGACCGGCAAGCGCGACGTCGAGATCAACGGCATCGAACCGGTCGGCAACTACGGCGTCAAACCGTTGTTCTCGGACGGCCATGCCAGCGGTATCTACACCTGGGATTACCTCTACCAGCTCGGCCGCGACCAGGCAGCGATGTGGGAAGCCTACCTGCAAAAGCTGGAAGCGGCCGGCTTCACCCGCGAGAGCGGGCGCGACCATCAGCCCGAGGCCGGTGGCGGCCATGCCTGCGGCCACTCGCACTGAGCCGCATCCGGTGCTGCTGATCCAGGGCAAGTCGCAGACCCGCCCGCGCCGTATAATGTCGTCTTCATTGTTTCAGGCCTAGCCATGACCAACACCACCCATTTCGGTTACGAAACCGTCAAAGAAGAAGAGAAGGTCCGCAAGGTCGCGGAAGTGTTCCACTCCGTCGCCGCCAAGTACGACGTGATGAACGACTTCATGTCGGCTGGCCTGCATCGTATCTGGAAGACCTTCACCATCGCCCAGGCCGGTATCCGTCCCGGCTTCAAGGTGCTTGACATCGCCGGCGGCACCGGTGATCTCTCCAAGGCCTTCGCCAAGCAGGCCGGCCCCAGCGGCGAGGTCTGGCTGACCGATATCAACGAATCGATGCTGCGCGTGGGGCGCGACCGCCTGCTCAACAAGGGCATCGTCACCCCGACCATGCTGTGCGATGCCGAGAAGCTGCCCTTCCCGGACAACTACTTCGACCGTGTCTCGGTGGCCTTCGGTCTGCGCAACATGACCCACAAGGATGCCGCGCTGGCCGAGATGCGCCGCGTCCTCAAGCCGGGCGGCAAGCTGCTGGTACTGGAGTTCTCCAAGGTCTGGGAGCCGCTCAAGAAGCCTTACGACATCTATTCCTTCTCGGTCCTGCCGTGGCTGGGCAAGAAGGTCGCCAACGACGCCGACAGCTATCGCTACCTGGCCGAATCGATCCGCATGCACCCGGACCAGGAAACCCTGAAGCAGATGATGGAACAGGCCGGCCTGGAACGCGTCGAGTACTTCAACCTGACCGCAGGCGTGGCGGCGCTGCATACCGGCATCAAGATGTAAGGGTGTTGCGCGGTGACACCCGGCCCATTCATTGTTAAGGATGGGTTAAGTTTGCACCGCGACAATGCCTGCCACCGGCACTGCCGCTTTGCCTGCGAAGGCGAAGCCCCGGTTCCGGCATCATCCACACGAGGTAAGCGTATGAAAAAATTCCTGCTCGCACTGATGCTGGCGATCACATCGCTGGCCATGGTCATCTCGCCTGCCGAGGCCAAACGCCTGGGTGGCGGCGGCTCCATCGGCAAGCAATCGTCCAACTACTCGCGCCAGGCAGCGCCTTCCGCGCCGTCTTCGCCCTCCTACAGCCAGCCTGCGGCCACGCCTTCACGTCCGGCCGCGCCGGCGGCCACACCGCAGAGTACGCCGACGCCGCGTCCGGCCAGCCCATGGCGCAATATCCTGGGTGGCGCCTTGCTGGGCTTCGGCCTGGGAGCACTGATGTCGCACTTCGGCATTGGCGGCGCTTTCGGCGGCATGCTGGGTTCGCTGCTGACCATCGCCTTGCTGTGCGCGGCGGTGATCTTCCTGATCCGCCTGTTCGCCCGTGGTCGCGAGCAACAGAGCAATAATCCCGCCTATGCGACTCCCGTTCCCGGTGTGAGCCCCATCGGCAGTGCCGTGGGGACCACCCCGGAGATCGGATCGGGCCTGAGGGATATCAACCCGCCGCCGGTGTTCCAGCCCAATGCACCGACTGCCCTGCAAGGCAGTGGCAGCGGGTCCGGCGGCCAGCCTGCGCAGGTCGAGAAGTGGGGCATTCCCGCCAATTTCGATACCGCCGGTTTCGTGCGCAATGCCAAGACCTACTTCATCCGCCTGCAGGCGGCCTGGGATCGCGCCGATGTGAACGACATCCGTGAATTCACCACTCCTGAGATGTTTGCCGAGCTGCGCATGCAACTGACCGAGCGCGGCGCCTCGCCCAATGCAACCGATGTGGTGCAACTGGATGCCGAACTGCTGGGCATCGAGACCCAGACCTACGATTACCTGGCCACGGTGCGCTTCCAGGGCCTGATCAAGGAAGCGCCGGACGCCTCGGCCGAGCCCTTCGCCGAGATCTGGAACCTGGCCAAGCCGCTGAACGGCTCCGGTGGCTGGGTGCTGGCCGGCATCCAGCAGGTCTGAACGGGGCTGGATCAAGGACGGGGCTTGCCTCATCCTTGTCTGGCCGCCAAGCTGTTACACTTGAAACCGCCCGGCTCATTCGGGCGGTTTTGTTTTCAGGCGCTATTTCTTCGCCTCCGACCAACCAGTGGCCCGATTCCATGTCCGTACTGCCTCCGCCTTCCGTCCTCGATCCGATGAAACCCGCCGCCGCCGTGATCAACCATCTGCTGGCGCAGGAGCCGTGGGCGCAGAAGGCGCTGCTGGTGCATGCCGGCAAGGTGGCCTGCATCGATACCGGCGCGTTGCAGTTGCGCCTGAAGGTGGCCGCCGACGGTTACGTTCAGGATGTGGCCGCCGATGCCCCGGCCAACGTGACCATCCGCGTGAAGCTGTCGGACCTGCCGCTCATCGCCGCCAATCGCGAACGCGCGGTCTCCTACGTCAAGCTGGAAGGCGATGCCGATTTCGCCAATGCCATTTCACAACTGAGCCAGAAGCTGCGCTGGGATGCCGAGGATGACCTCTCCCGCGTGGTCGGCGACGTCGCCGCTACCCGTGTGGTGGCCGGCGCGCGCAGCCTCATCGAGGCCGCCCGCACCACGCAGCGCAAGCTCACCGAGAACCTGGCCGAGTATTTCCTGGAAGAACAACCAATGCTGATCCGTCCCCGCATGCTGCAGGACTTTTCCTCCGACGTGGTGCGCCTGCGTGATGACCTGGAGCGCCTCTCCAAGCGTATCGAGAAGCTGGAGCGTCGCTGATGCTGCTGCGTTCCCTGCGTCTGTTCAAGATCATCCGCGTGGCCATCCTCTATGGCCTGGACGAGATCGTCGCCTCCGAGTTCGCGCCGCCGCGCATCGCCCGCATCACCAAGCGCATCTTCTTCTGGCGCGACCTGTCGGCGCCCCGTGGCGAACGCTTGCGTCGCGCGCTGGAAGACCTGGGCCCCATCTTCATCAAGTTCGGCCAGGTGCTCTCGACCCGGCGCGACCTGATGCCGCCCGATATCGCCAACGAGCTGACCCTGCTGCAGGACCGTGTACCGCCTTTCGATTCGGCGCTGGCCGTCAAGCAGGTCGAGAAGTCGCTGGGGGCGCACCCGGACCAGCTCTTCGCCAGTTTCGAGCGCACGCCGGTGGCCTCGGCCTCGATTGCCCAGGTGCACTTCGCCACCCTGAAGGATGGCAAGGAAGTCGCAGTCAAGGTACTGCGCCCGGGCATGCGCGACATCATCGACAACGACATCGGCCTCATGCACGTGGCTGCCGAATGGCTGGAACGCCTGTGGGAAGACGGTCGCCGGCTCAAGGCCAAGGAGGTCGTGGGCGAGTTCGACAAGTACCTGCATGACGAACTGGACCTCATGCGCGAAGCCGCCAATGCCAGCCAGCTGCGCCGCAACTTTGCCGAGTCCACGCTCTTGATGGTGCCCGAGATGTATTGGGATTACTGCTCACCCTCGGTGATCGTGATGGAGCGCATGCACGGCATCCCCATCTCGCAGATCGAGCGCCTGCGCGCCGAAGGGGTGGACTTGTCCAAGCTCTCGCGCGACGGCGTGGAGATCTTCTTTACCCAGGTGTTCCGCGATGGCTTCTTCCATGCCGACATGCACCCCGGCAACATCCTGGTATCGGTGGCGCCGGAGAGTTTCGGTCGCTACATCGCGCTGGACTTCGGCATCGTCGGCACCCTCAACGACTTCGACAAGGATTACCTGTCGCAGAACTTCCTGGCCTTCTTCCGTCGCGACTACAAGCGCGTGGCCGAAGCCCACATCGAATCCGGCTGGGCGCCCAAGGATACCCGTGTCGATGAGCTCGAAGCGGCGGTGCGCGCCTGCTGCGAACCGATCTTCGACCGCCCGTTGAAGGATATTTCCTTTGGCCAGGTGCTCTTGCGGCTGTTCCAGACCTCGCGTCGTTTCAATGTCGAAGTCCAGCCGCAACTGGTCTTGCTGCAGAAGACCCTGCTCAACGTCGAAGGCCTGGGTCGCCAGCTCGATCCGGAACTGGATCTCTGGAAGACCGCCAAGCCCTACCTGGAACGCTGGATGAGCGAGCAGATCGGCTGGCGCGGTTTCGTCGAGCAACTGAAGATCGAGGTGCCGCGCTACAGCCGCCTGCTGCCGGAACTGCCGCGCCTGGCGCACCAGGCATTGACCCGCTACACCGAGGGCGATGGCCAGCCGCACAACACCGAGCTGATCCGCAAGTTGCTGGCCGAGCAGCGCCGCACCAACATGCTGCTGGGCGTGATCGTGTATTTCGGCGGTGGACTGATCGGCGGCATCATCGTCGTGCAACTGCTGATGCACATGCTGAAGTTTTATTGATATTGATGTAAACGATATAAATCATTTATCGACATGCGAGCGCCGGCACCAGCCGGCGTTTCGCATACAGCGGCCGGTACAGGTCGAATGTGACAACAGAGGATGAGCCCGTGGGAACCAGCGACAACAACCTGCCCGACGCGCGCGTGCGCATGCTGCCTTACATCGTGGCGGCAACCTTCTTCATGGAATACCTGGACACCACCATCATCGCCACGGCCTTGCCGCAGATGGCACAGTCCTTCGGTATCGGTCCCAACGAGCTGAGCCTGGGCATGACCGCCTACATGCTCACGCTGGCGGTCTTCATCCCCATCAGTGGCTGGGTGGCCGATCGCTTCGGTTCGCGCACCGTGTTCAGCCTGGCCATCGTCATCTTCACGCTGGCATCGATCCTGTGCGGCATCTCGCACAATGTCTGGGAATTCACCGCCGCGCGGGTGCTGCAGGGGCTGGGCGGGGCCATGATGGTGCCGGTGGGGCGCATGATCGTGGTGCGCAGCACCGGCAAGGACAGGTTGATGAAGGCCATTGCCACCATCACCTGGCCGGCCATCGTGGCGCCGGTCGTGGGCCCCTCCATCGGCGGCTTCATCACTACCTACGCGTCCTGGCACTGGATCTTCCTGATGAACGTGCCCTTCGGCATCGCCGCCTTCATCGCGGTGATGATCGTGGTGCGCAATGAACATGGCGCATCGAAGCGCCCGCTGGATATCCCAGGCTTCCTGTTGTCGGGGGCGGCACTGACCTCGCTGCTGTATGGCACCGAGATCGCCAGCCACATGGAATCCAACATCAAGGTCGCACTCGGCTTCGTGGTGCTGGGTGTGGTGCTGGGCTGGTGCGCATGGCTGCATATGCGTCGCGCCGAACATCCGCTGCTGGATTTTTCCAACCTGCGCATCCCGACGTATTCCGTGACTGTGCTGACCGGCTCGCTGACCCGCATCGGCGTGGATGCCGTGCCTTACCTGATGCCCTTGATGTTCCAGATCGGCTTCGGCCTCACGGCGTTCCAGTCGGGCCTGCTGCTGCTGGCCACGGCCCTGGGTAACCTGGGCATGAAGGCCTTCACCACCCGCATCCTCAAGCGCTTCGGTTTTCGTCGCGTGGCGGTCAACAATGCCGCCATCGTCGGCTGCCTCATCATCGCCTGCGGCCTGCTCACGCCGGATACGCCGCTGCCGCTGATCCTGGGGGTGATCTTCTGCTATGGCCTGTCGCGCTCTATGCAGTTTTCCACGCTGGCCACCCTGGCCTATGCCGACATCAACGATGCCCGCAAATCCTCGGCCAGCACGCTCTGGAGCGTGGCCCAGCAGATGACCATCGGCATGGGCATCGCCTTCGGTGCATTGGCCTTGCGCATCGCCGCTTACCTGCGCGGCGAATCGGTCGACGCCGCCAGCGCGGCCAGCATGCACTTCACCTTGGGCGACTTCCAGTGGGCCTTCGCCATGGCCGGCGTGGCGGCGCTGATTTCGGTGCTGGGCTATCGCGGCCTGGCCCATGATGCCGGCAGCAATATCGGCGGTGGCGTGCGCACCGCGCAGGCCAAGCGCTAAGGCTTCTTCAGGGCAGGGGCAGCGCCGAAAAGCGCTGCGCCAGGCGTTCGGTGCGGAAGTGTTCCACCACGAAGTCGACGAAGACCCGCGTCTTGGCCGGCATCAGCCGCGCCGCCGTGAAGTACAGCGACAGCATCCCGGTATCGACGTACCAGTCCGGCAGCACCCGCACCAGCGTGCCGCGCTCCAGATAGATCAGGGCGTGCGGCATGGACACCAGCGTGATCCCCAGTCCGGCCTCGGCTACTTCGCAGGCGGCGTTGGCGTCGCTCATCGTCATTCTCTGTTGCAGCGTCACCGCGGCCTGCTGGCCGCTGCGGTCACGTAGCGAGAAGGGCCGTACGCGGCCGGTTTGTGGCGAGCGGATCAGGATGCCGGCGTGGTCGGCCAGGTCGGCTGGTGAACGCAGCGCAGGATGCGCTTCCAGATAGGCCGGCGAAGCCAGCAGGACCCGATGCGCCGGCCCCAGCTCGCGCGCCACCACACCCGGGGAGAGTTCAGTACCACCGGCGATGGCGGCGTCGAAGCCTTCGGCGATGAGGTCCACCGAGCGGTTCTCGAAATGCCAGTCCGGCTGGATGCCCGGATATCTCCCCAGGAACTCCCCCAGCAAGGGCACGATGTACTGCCGCCCGAAACCGGTCCCCATGCTGACCTTGAGCGTGCCGGCCGGCTGTCCACCGGCGCTGGCCAGATTGGCCACGGCGCTGCGGATGGCTTGCAGGCCGCCATCCACCTCCTGCAGGAAACGCTCGCCCGCTTCGGTCAGCGAGAGCTTGCGGGTGCTGCGGTGGAACAGCCGCACCCCCAGCGAAGACTCCAGCCTGGCCACGTTCTTGCCGACGGCAGCCGAGGTCAGGCCAAGCTGGCGGGCCGCCGCCGAGAAGCTGCCGGCATGGGCCGCAGCGACGAAGCATTCGATGCTGGTCATGGTTTCCATCAGTAGATTTTAAACCAATGATTTAAAAAGAAGATAGCGATTGCCAGCTAGTCGCCACATAATCAAACGCCGATACTTGCTTCAACCCCAGACGCACACAAGGACACGTCAAGGGCTTCAACCCAACTTACCCAAGGAGCAAGATCATGAACAAGCAAGCCAATACCACTTCCAACAACATCCTGGCCGGCAAGGTTGCCTTCGTGCAAGGCGGTTCGCGCGGCATCGGCGCGGCAGTCGTCAAGCGCCTGGTGGCCGACGGCGCTATCGTCGCCTTCACCTACGTCAGCTCGCCGGACAAGGCACAGGCGCTGGTGAGCAGCGTGGAAGCCGCCGGCGGCCGTGCTCTGGCCATTCAGGCCGACAGCTCGGATGCGTCCGCCCTGCAACAAGCCATCCGCCTGGCGGCAGAAACCTTTGGTCGTCTCGATATCCTGGTCAACAATGCCGGCGTGCTGGCACTGGGTACCGTCGACGAATTCAAGCTGGAAGACCTCGACCGCACCCTGGCCGTGAATGTACGCAGCGTCTTCGTGGCGACCCAGGCGGCCGTGCGCCATATGCAGGAGGGTGGTCGCGTCATCACCATCGGCAGCACCAATGCCGACCGCATCCCCTTCGCCGGTGGCGCCGCCTATGCGATGAGCAAGTCGGCACTGGTCGGCCTGACCAAGGGCCTGGCACGTGACCTGGGACCGCGCGGCATCACCGTCAACAATGTCCAGCCGGGCCCGATCGACACCGACATGAACCCCGACAATAGCGACTTCGCCCAGACCCTGAAGGGCTTGATGGCCCTGCCGCGCTACGGCAAGGCCGAGGAAGTGGCCAGCTTCGTGGCCTACCTGGCCAGCCCGGAAGCCGGCTATATCACCGGTGCCAACCTGATGATCGATGGTGGCTTCTCGGCCTGATTCATCGGTACGTAAAAAAACCTCGCAGCGGTTTGCACCGGGCGAGGTTTTTTGCTGAGCGCAAGGATCAGGCGAACAGACGCGCCAGCTCCACCCCCGGCTCCGGCGCCCGCATGAAGGCTTCACCGACCAGGAAGGCATGCACATCGGCGTCGCGCATGCGCTTGACGTCGTCCGGCGTGGCAATCGCCGACTCGGTGATCACCAGCTTTTCCGGCGGGATGCGCGGCAGCAGGCCCAGGGTGGTGTCCAGCGTGGTCTCGAAGGTACGCAGATTGCGGTTGTTGATGCCGAACAGGCGCGTCTTCAGCTTCAGCGCCGCATCCAGCTCGGCGCTGTCATGCACTTCCACCAGCACGCTCATGCCCAGCTCGTGGGCGCAGGCTTCCATGTCGGCCATCAGACCGTGGTCCAGGGCCGCGACGATCAGCAGGATGGCATCCGCACCCCAGGAACGGGCCTGGTAGATCTGGTAGTGATCGACCATGAAATCCTTGCGCAGCACCGGCAGCGCGCAGGCGGCGCGGGCTTGCTTGAGGTAGTCGGGCGAGCCCTGGAAGAATTGCTCGTCAGTCAGCACCGACAGGCAGGCCGCGCCATGCTGGGCATAGCTGACGGCGATCTCGGCCGGCTTGAAGTCGGGGCGGATCACGCCCTTGGAGGGCGAGGCCTTCTTGACCTCGGCGATCACGCCGGCCTGGCCATCGGCGATCTTGCCGCGCAGGCTTTCTTCGAAGTTGCGCAGTTCCGAGCGCAGTTCGCTGTCGGATTCGACATCGCGGCGCAGGCCGGCGAAGTCACGCTGTTTCTTGGCGATGCGGATTTCCTCGGCCTTGACGTCGAGGATCTTGTTGAGGATGTCGGACATGATATTCCTGGTAAATTATTTACGTTCGTCCAGCGCCAGGCGTACCGCCAGCGCACCCAGCATGCTGCCCATCAGGTAGCGCTGCGCGCGCATCCAGCCCTGGTTGCGGGCGAAGAAGCCGGAGATGGCGGCAGCCGAGAAGACGATGACGGAGTTGACCGAGAAGCTGATGGCAATCTGCACCATGCCCAGCATCACGCTTTGCAGCAGCACGTTGCCATGCTCGGGGTGGATGAACTGCGGGAACAGCGACATGTAGAACACCGCCACCTTGGGATTGAGCACATTGGTGAGAAAGCCCATGCGCAGTAGCGTGGCCGGGGAATCATGCGGCAGCTCGCGGGTCTGGAAGGGCGAACTGCCGCCCGGCTTGACGGCATTCCAGGCCAGCCACAGCAGGTAGCCGGCGCCGATGAACTTGACGATGTCATAGGCCATGGGTACGGCCATGAACAGCGCTGTCAGTCCGAAAGCTGCGGCGGCCATGTGCACCAGGAAGCCAGCCGCCACACCGCACAGTGAGAGCATGCCGGCGCCACGGCCCTGGCAGATCGAGCGCGAGACGCAATAGACCATGTTCGGTCCGGGCGTGAGCACCATCACCAGCGAGGCGAGGGCAAAGAACAGCAGGTCGTGTGGGGCGATCATGGGTTCTCCCGTCTGTTGTGGATCAGAGCTTGCCGCCCAGCTGGCGCGTCACTTGCACGAACTGGTCCAGCTTGGCGCGTGCGGCACCCGAGGCAATGGTAGCGCGTGCGATGTCGATGCCGTCGGCAATCGAAGCCGCGCGACCGGCGGCGTAGAGTGCCGTGGCAGCGTTGAGCAGCACGATGTCATGCACCGGACCGGGCTTGCCGGCCAGGGCTTCGAAGATCTTTTCCTTGGACTCGGCGGCGTTGGCCACTTGCAGGTTGCGGCTGGCAAACATGGACAGGCCGAAGTCCTCGGGGTGGATCTCGTATTCACGGATCTCGCCATTGACCAGTTCGCCCACCATGGTGGCGCCGCCCAGCGTGACTTCATCGAGATTGTCGCGGCCCCAGACCACGATGGCATGTTGCGCGCCCAGGCGTTGCAGCACGCGCACCTGGATGCCGACGAGATCGGCATGGAACACGCCCATCAGGATATTGGGGGCGCCGGCCGGATTGGTCAGCGGGCCGAGGATATTGAAGATGGTGCGCACGCCCAGTTCCTTGCGCACCGGCGCGGCGTGCTTCATGGCGGCGTGGTGGTTGGGGGCGAACATGAAGCCGATGCCGGTCTGGGCGATCGATTGGGCCACCTGTTCGGGTTGCAGGTTGATGTCCGCGCCCAGGGCTTCGAGCACGTCGGCGCTGCCCGAGGAGGAGGACACGCTGCGTCCGCCATGCTTGGCCACGCGCGCGCCGGCGGCGGCGGCCACGAACATCGATGCGGTGGAAATGTTGAAGGTGTGCGCGCCGTCGCCGCCGGTGCCGACGATGTCGAGCAGGCCGGTGGTATCGGCCATCGGTACCTTGGTAGCGAATTCGCGCATGACCTGGGCGGCGGCGGCGATCTCGCCGATGCTTTCCTTCTTCACGCGCAGGCCCATGGTGAGGGCGGCGATCATGACAGGCGACATCTCGCCGCCCATGATCTGGCGGAACAGGGTCAGCATTTCATCGTGGAAGATCTCGCGATGTTCGATACAGCGCAGCAGCGCTTCTTGCGGAGTGATAGGCATGTCTTGTCTCATCAGGATAGGTGACTCAGCCGTGGGCGCTGCCGGTGAGGAAGTTCTTCAGCAAGGCGTGGCCATGCTCGGAGAGGATGGACTCCGGGTGGAACTGCACACCCTGCAAGTCGAACTCCTTGTGGCGCACGCCCATGATCTCGCCGTCGTCGGTCCAGGCCGTCACTTCCAGGCAATCGGGCAGGGTCGCGCGTTCGATGGCCAGCGAGTGGTAGCGGATCACGGTGTAGGGCGTGGGCAGGTCCTTGAAGACACCTACGCCGGTATGCGCGATCTTGGAGGTCTTGCCATGCATCACCTGCTTGGCGCGCACGATGTTGCCGCCGAAGGCTTCGCCAATCGCCTGGTGACCGAGGCACACGCCCAGGATGGGCAGCTTGCCCGAGAATTCCTTCAACAGGTCCACGCAGATGCCGGCTTCCTTGGGACTGCAGGGGCCGGGGGAGAGGCAGATACGCGCAGGGTTGAGTTTCTTGATGTCATCCAGCGTGATCTCGTCATTGCGGATGGTCAGCACCTCCTCGCCCAGTTCGCCGAAGTATTGCACCAGGTTGTAGGTGAAGGAGTCGTAGTTGTCGATCATCAGCAGCATTTAGATTTCTCCGTCCAGGCCGTCTTGCACTTGTTCAGCGGCGCGCAGCACAGCACGCGCCTTGTTTTCGGTTTCTTCCCATTCCATTTCCGGCACCGAGTCGGCCACGATGCCGGCGGCGGCTTGCACGTACAGCGTGCCATCCTTGATGACGCCGGTACGAATCGCAATGGCCACGTCCATTTCGCCGCCGAAGGAAAGATAGCCGCAGGCGCCGCCGTAGATGCCGCGCTTGGTCGGTTCCAGCTCGTCGATGATTTCCATGGCGCGGACCTTGGGCGCACCCGAGAGGGTGCCGGCGGGGAAGGTCGCCTTCAACACATCCAGGTTGGACATGCCGGGCTTCAAGATACCCTCGACGTTGGAGACGATGTGCTGCACGTGGGAGTATTTTTCGATCACCATCTGGTCGGTGACCTTGACGCTGCCGGTGGTAGCGATGCGGCCGATGTCGTTGCGGGCCAGGTCGATCAACATGACGTGCTCGGCGATTTCCTTGGGATCGGCCAGCAGTTCGCGGGCCAGCTGTTCGTCGCGCTCGATGGTGGAACCGCGCGGGCGGGTGCCGGCCAGCGGACGGATGGTGATCTTCTTCTGGCCTTCGCCGATGGATTCGTTGCGCACCAGGATTTCGGGCGAGGCGCCGACGATCTGCATGTCGCCGAAGTTGTAGAAGTACATGTAGGGCGAGGGGTTCAGCGAACGCAGCGCGCGGTACAGCATCAGCGGCGAATCCACATAGGACTTCTTCAGACGCTGGCCGATCTGCACCTGCATCAGGTCGCCGGCCATCACGTATTCCTTGGCGCGGGCCACGGCCTTGAGATATTCATCCTTGGGGAATTCACGGATGGTCTCGGTACGCACCGAACCGGTGGTGACCGGCGCATCGGCCGGACGGCGCAGCATGGCGCGCAGGTCG
Organism: Herbaspirillum sp.; assembly: GCA_019233085.1. Taxonomy (GTDB): domain Bacteria; phylum Pseudomonadota; class Gammaproteobacteria; order Burkholderiales; family Burkholderiaceae_D; genus Herbaspirillum. Next base: position 2,063 of record JAFAMT010000240.1, on the reverse strand, counting down.
CGCAGGCGCTGGCGACCACGGGAGAAGGCTTCCGGCTGGGTGGGGTCGGCGTAGACGATCAGGTAGAGCTTGCCGGAGAGGTTGTCGATGACGGCCAGTTCTTCTGTCAGCAGCAGCTGGATGTCGGGCAGGCCGAGGCTATCCTTGGGGGCGCTGTCTTCCAGGCGCTTCTCGATGTAGCGTACCGCGTCGTAGCCGAAGTAGCCGGCCAGGCCGCCGCAGAAGCGCGGCATGCCGGGGCGGATGGCGACCTTGAAGCGGGACTGGTACTCGGAAATGAATTCCAGCGCATTGCCTTCGGCGGTCTCGATGACCACGTCATTCTTCAAGACCTCGATCTGCTTGCCGCTGCAGCGGATCTTGGTCGAGGCGGGCAGGCCGATGAAGGAATAGCGGCCAAAGCGCTCGCCACCCACCACCGACTCCAGCAGGAAGGTGTTCTTGCCCGTGTTGTGGCTCTGCGCCAGCTTGAGATAGAGCGTCAGCGGCGTTTCCAGGTCGGCGAAGGCTTCGGCGATCAGGGGGATGCGGTTGTAGCCTTCGGTGGCCAGCGATTTGAATTCGAGTTCGGTCATGTTTCACTCCAGACCGCCATTGTAGGGCACGCAAGCCGGACCACGGGCGGCTGTGCAGACGCAATGCAAGCAATGCGCGCGTACGGCCGTGGCGGATGCGGACTCTCGTCAGCGGTGTCGTTGATGGAAATGCAGGGGGATGCGGTACTACAACAAACGACCCGGTCGCAGGGGCGGCCGGGATCAGGCGTCAATCAGTGCGCCTGGAATTGCCAGCGTCGCCACAGCCAGGCCTCAGGAGCGGCTGTGGGTTGAGCGGTACGTTTGTTGTTGCGAAACATTGATGTGATGGTCGCGGTTTGGTCTGTTGACCGGCGGCTTGACGGGGTGTCAGTCCACCGAGATTTGCTGCGCTGCTTCTACAAGCGTGGAGACTATACCATCCGAATCGACATCGTGTATAGATTCACCGTGGTTGTATCCATACGGAACATTGAGGACGCGGCAACCCGCCGCGCGGGCGGCCTGGGCGTCGTTGCTGGAGTCGCCGATGGCCACCACCTGGGCCGGTTCCAGCTGGAAATCGCTGCACACCTGCAGCAGCGGCATGGGATGGGGCTTCTTCTTGGGGAAGGAGTCGCCACCGTAGACCACCTCGAAGAAACCGCTCAGGCCCTTCTTTTCCAGCAACGGCAGCGTGAAGGACACCGGTTTGTTGGTCACGCAGGCCAGGCGCAGGCCCTTGGCGCGCAGGGCTTGCAGGCCCTCCAGCACGCCTGGGTAGAGCGAGGCGTAGTCGCCATTGATGGCCAGGTAGTGTTCGGTATAGGCGTCCAGCGCCTGCTGGAAGTAGCCCGCCGCTTCATCCTCGGCATAGTCTACCGCCAGCACGCGGCGGATCAGGTTCTCCGTGCCCTTGCCGACGAAGTTGACGATGGTTTCCTGGGACAGGGGCGTCAAGCCCAGCTCGTCACGCATGCGGTTGATGGCGACATGGAAGTCGCCGGCCGTATCCAGCATGGTGCCGTCGAGGTCGATGATGGCGGCCTTGATGTTGTTCAGCTTGCTCATATGCTCAGGAAACCCGTCGTCTTGGTTCTGGTAAAGGGAGGTCAGACCTGCGCCAGCTCGGCGCGCATGGCGTCGATGACGGCCTTGTAGTCGGGCTTGCCGAAGATGGCAGAACCGGCCACGAAGGTATCGGCGCCGGCACGGGCCGCCGCGGCGATGTTCTCGACCTTGATGCCGCCATCGACTTCCAGCAGGATGTCGCGGCCGGATTCATCGATGCGGCGGCGTACTTCGGCAATCTTCTTCAAGGCCTCGGGGATGAAGGACTGGCCGCCGAAACCGGGGTTGACCGACATGATCAGCACCATGTCCAGCTTGTCCATCACATGATCCAGGTAGTGCAGGGGGGTGCCGGGATTGAACACCAGGCCGGCCTTGCAGCCGTTGTCGCGGATCAGTTGCAGCGAGCGGTCGATGTGCTCGGAGGCTTCCGGGTGGAAGGTGATCAGGTTGGCGCCAGCCTTGGCGAAGTCGGGG
>JAFAMT010000225.1 GCA_019233085.1 Herbaspirillum sp. | reverse complement strand
CCGCCAGCAGGGCAAGGAGCTGCGCGTGCTGTGGCTGGATGCCCATGCCGATGCCAACACCGATGCCTCCTCGCCGACCGGCAATATCCACGGCATGCCGGTGGCCTGCCTGCTGGGCGTGGGGCCCCAGGCGCTGACCGGCATCGGTGGCCAGGTGCCGGCCCTGTTGCCGCAGCAGATCTGCCAGATCGGCATCCGCAGCGTCGACCGCGAAGAGAAGCGCCACCTGCGCGAGCTCGGCGTGCGCGTCTACGACATGCGCCACATCGATGAACACGGCATGCGCCTGACCATGGAGCAAGCGCTCTCGGGTGTGGGGCCGCAGACGCACTTGCACGTGAGTTTCGATGTGGATTTCCTCGATTCCGCACTGGCCCCAGGGGTGGGCACGGCGGTACCGGGCGGCCCGACCTATCGCGAGGCGCAGCTATGCATGGAAATGATCGCCGACACCGGGCGCCTGGCCTCGCTGGAGGTGATGGAACTCAATCCTGCCTGTGATGTGCGCAACCAGACCGCCGAGCTGGTGGTGGACCTGGTGGAAAGCCTGTTTGGCAAATCGACATTGATTCGCTAGGACCTGTTGCCAGGACCTGCAATTTGCAGTTGAAGGAATCCGGCGAATGCCGGATTATTCAGGGTTTTCCGCTTCTGGCGGGCGAGACGGGGGCAGGCTCCTACGCTTTCCCGCGCGCCAGGAATCGGTCCTCAACCGGGGTTGCATGAGGGCAAAAGTGCCGTGTCGGCCGCCCGATGACTCCATCGCCTACATCAACAGAAAGATCACAACATGTCGCTCAAGAAAATCCTGACCGTGGCCGCCAGCGTGCTGGCCATGTCCTGTGCCGCCACCGGCGCAATGGCTGCTGACCAGACCTACGTGGTGGGCGCCGGCGGCACCTATCGTCCCTTCGAATTCGAAACGCCGAAGAAGGAACTGGTGGGCTTCGACATCGACCTGATCAAGGCCATCTCCAAGGCGTCCAACTTCAAGATCCAGCTGGTGAGCACGCCCTGGGAAGGCATCTTCGCCACGCTCGGCCAGGGTGACCGCGACATCATCATCTCCGGCATCACCATCACCGACAAGCGCTCGCAGATGGTGGACTTCTCGCTGCCTTATTTCCCGGCTGAGCAAGTCATCATCACCAGCGGCGACGCCAAGATCACTTCGCTGGCCGACCTGAAGAAGACGCAAGTGGCCGTGGTCAACTCCACCGCCGGCGACATCGTGGTCTCCGAAGAACTGGGCAAGGCCAGCACCGCCATCCACCGCTTCGACAACACCGTGCTGATGCTGGAAGAACTGTATCGCGGTGGCGTCGATGCGGCCGTGGGTGATGTGGGCGTCATCAAGTTCTACATCAAGAGTCATCCCGAGAAGCAGTTCAAGGTGGTGGGCGACAACAAGTTCGTGCGCCAGTACTTCGGCATCGCCGTCAAGAAGGGCAACAAGGAACTGCTGGACAAGATCAATGCCGGCCTGAAGCAGATCGTCGCCGATGGCACCTATGCCAAGATCTACAAGACCTGGTTCGACGGTGAAGTGCCGACCCTGCCCCTGAAGTAATCGACGTCACCGGCGTAGTTGCGGCGCATTTGCGTCGTCCCTGCGCCGTCCTTCCTCCCGGCTGCCGCCCGCCGCGCGCAACTCGCGCAGGGCGGCAGCCTCACTGCTTACCCGGACCTCTTCATGAATTCCTTCTTCCAATGGGAAATCATCGGCGAATATTTGCCCCTGTTCGTCGAAGGCACCTGGATGACCCTCAAGGCCGCGATCATCTGCGTGATCGCCGGAACCTGCTGGGGCCTGGTGCTGGGCGTCGGCCGACTGGCCGAGGCCCGCCACGGTTTCTGGAAATATTTCCTGTGCTACTGCGTGCAGTGGCCGATCCGTTTCTATGTCAGCTTCCTGCGCGGTACGCCGCTGTTCGTGCAGATCCTGCTGATCCACTTCGCGCTGATGCCGATGCTGATCAATCCCAGCGGCGGCCTGATCCTTTCCGGTGACCTGGCGCGCGAGATCCGCTCGCACTACGGCGCCTTCGCCTCGGCGGTGCTGGCCATTACGCTCAACTCGGGTGCCTATGTGTCGGAGATCTTCCGCGCCGGCATCCAGTCCATCGACCGTGGCCAGACCGAAGCCTCGCGCTCGCTGGGCATGACCTACATGGCCACGCTGCGCAAGGTGGTGCTGCCGCAGGCCTTCCGCCGCATGCTCCCCCCGCTGGGCAACAATGCCATTGCCATCGTCAAGGATTCCTCGCTGGCTTCGGCCATCGGCCTGGCCGAACTGGCCTATGCCGCGCGTACCGTCTCGGGCGCCTATGCCCGCTACTGGGAGCCCTACCTGACCATCTCGGTGATCTACTGGGTCATCACCCTGTTGTTGTCGGCGCTGGTGCGCCATCTGGAAGCCCGTTATGGCAAGGGGGATGCACGATGAGCACGATGATCAAGGTCAATCAGCTGCAGAAACGCTTCGGCCAGGCGCACATCCTGCGTGGCATCGATTGCGAGATCAAGGCGCGCGAAGTGGTGTGCGTGATCGGTCCCTCGGGCTCGGGCAAGAGCACCTTCCTGCGTTGCCTCAACGGCCTGGAAGAAGTCAGCGATGGTGATGTCTTCATCGAGGACGTCAAGCTCAATGATCCCAAGGTCGATCTCAATGCCCTGCGCGCCGGCCTGGGCATGGTGTTCCAGCGCTTCAACCTGTTCCCGCACATGACGGTGCTGGAGAACCTGATCATGGCGCCCATGCAGGTCAAGAAGATGTCGCGCCGCGAGGCCGTGCTGGTGGCCGAGAAGCTGCTGCAGAAGGTGGGCCTGCTGGAGAAGATCGACGCCTTCCCCAACCAGCTCTCCGGTGGCCAGCAGCAGCGCGTGGCGATTGCCCGCGCGCTGGCGATGGAGCCCAAGGTGATGCTCTTCGATGAACCGACTTCCGCGCTGGATCCCGAACTGGTGGGCGAAGTGCTGACGGTGATGAAGCAGCTGGCCGAGGAGGGCATGACCATGGTCGTGGTCACGCACGAGATGGGCTTTGCCCGTGAAGTCTCGGATCGGGTCTTCTTCATCGACCAGGGCGTGATCATGGAAGAAGGTCCGCCCCAGCAGGTGCTGGGTGACCCGCATCATGAGCGCACGCGCGACTTCCTGCGCAAGGTGCTGTAACTGCGCTTGCTGGTATGAACAACGCCGGGATGATCCCGGCGTTTTTTTTCAGTGATGCGCGCCCAGCACCACCGCACCCGCTGCGATCACCAGGCAGGACAGCACGCGCCGCAGCGTCAGTTTCTCCCCCAGGAACAGCGTGCCGATCAGTAGCGCGAACAGGACCGAGGTCTCGCGCAGGGCCGAGACCATGCCCATGGGCGCCAGCGTCACCGCCCAGATCACGATGCCATAGGCCAGCAGCGACATCACCCCGCCGGCCAGGCCGATCCAGGTTTCCTTCTGGCTCAGTACCACCGGTGAGCGGCCATGGCGATGCCAGTAGATCAGGGCCAGCGGGATGCTGTCGGTGACGAACAGCCAGCCGGCATAGGCCATGGCATCTCCCGCCAGGCGCGCGCCGATGCCGTCGGTGACGGTATAGGCGGCGATGAAGGCGCCGGTGGCAAAGGCCGCCATGGGGGCGGCCAGGTGCTCGCGCCGACCCAGGCTGCGCAGGTCGGCCAGGCTGACGATACCGGCCGAGACCAGCAGGATGCCCGCCACCGTATGGATCCCCAGTTGCTCGCCAGCGAACAGCGCCGCGCCCAGCGCCACCAGCAGGGGCGAGGAGCCACGGGCGATCGGATAGGACTGGCCGAAGTCGCCGATCTGGTAGGCGCGGATCAGGAACAGGTTGTAGCCGGTATGCAGCACGCCCGAGAGGATGATGTAGAACCAGCTGGCCATGTCAGGCCAGGGCCGCCACAGCACCAGCGGGATGGCGCCCAGGCCGGCACCGATGGTCATCAGCGACAGCGAGGCCAGGCGATCGTGGCTGCTCTTGAGCAGGGCGTTCCAGGAGGCGTGCAGCAGTGCTGCGGCCAGCACCAGGGCGATGACGGGGAGACTCATGTACTGCGCACCGCATCGAGATCGGCGCGGCAGCGCCACAGCGCATGGCCGGAGGCCTGGTACTTGCGTTCGAACGGCGTGATGGGCGTCTGCGGCGACCAGGGCTCGGCCTGCACGGACAGGCCGCTCAGCTGGCTCAGCGCGGCGGCGAATTCCTCGACATAGATCTGCCAGTTGCTGCGGCATTCGATCTGCCCGCCCAGCGCCACGATGGTGGGAAATACCGCATGCCCCTGCCAGCGCCGCGCCAGGTGGCCGATCTTGGGCCAGGGATTGGGGTAGAGCAGGTAATGCCGTGCCGGCCGCCATCCGGCCTGCAACGCCAGGCGCCAGTAGTCGACCAGGTCGGCGCGCACGAAGCAGAGGTTCTCTGGCTGCGGCCCTTCCCAGTGGGTATTGCGCGCCAGGCGGTCGGCCGACTGGTCGATGCCGATGACGAAATGATCAGGGTATTGCGTGGCCAGGTTCAGCGTGGACAGGCCCACGCCGCAGCCGGTATCGAGGATCAGCGGCGCTTCGCCGGCCGCACGCCAGGCCGCCATGCTGGCCTCGAAGGCGCGCAGGTTGTAGTCGGTGACGGGTTTCCTGAAGGGATGGGCGGCGTGGCGGGCGACCAGTTCGGCCAGTTGCTCATGCACACCGGTCTGGGCGCTGCTGATGGGGGTGGAATTCACGGGGACGCAAGCTCGGACGGCAAAGCGCCATTCTAACGGAGACGGCCGCGGGCGCCTCGACAGGGAGCTGACCGGAAAGAAAAACGCCGCGCTGGTAGCGCGGCGTCATCGGGTGGTGGAGATGATCCGTGTTCAGTGCAGCGTCATGGGATGACGCATCATCACGTCATAGCGGCTCAGGAAGGTGTCGATATCGTCCATCGTGGGCTCGGAGGCGATCAGCTCCTGCACGTCCTTGCGGAACAACTCGGCGGCCGGGCCGTCGATGTAGATCTCGCGCTGCCCGGATTTGTCCATGATCTCGTAGCCACCGAAACGCAGGGCTTCATGGTCATTGTCGGCACCGAATTCGACGACGCTGTACTGCTCGCTGTTGTAGATCAGGTTCATAGTGACTCCTTATGCTGGAATACTGCTTCGAAAAGGAAATGGCGCCTTCACCGTCAATTTCAAGACCCTTCCTGCCGGGCCACGCCTGATGATGCAATTCTGGCTACTTCGATACAGCTTCCGGGTGGAGCGCCGCGTCGCTTGCGCTCCTGTCTCTGTTTACGGCAGCCTTGGGCGAAAACTTTGATTGCCGTGCCGTTTTCATTGCCCCATGGCCACCAGTGCAGCCTGTCCTGCAGAAGGTAGATGGCGTCGCCCGGGGGAAGTTCATCGCCGGGGCCGTTCCCTGAGCAGGTCCTCGCAACAGGGCTAGCCCTGATGTGATACCAGCATGCGGCCTTTGGCCCGAAAAGAACATCAGGAAAATTCTGAACGGGCCACAGTCTCTATGCCGCCCCCCGTTGCGTCGTAC
>JAFAMT010000006.1 GCA_019233085.1 Herbaspirillum sp. | reverse complement strand
GTACACGGGCGACCATGCCCAGATGAACATGGGCACCGGTGCCGGTTTCGTGACCAGTCCGACTTACCTGATTGGCAAGAACGGCGGGCGCGGCAAGGCCGAGCGCATCGATTTCCTCTCCGACGACCAGGCCCAGGTGACCCAGGGTACCTACAGCACCTGTGAGGCGCCGGATCCCGATTGGTACCTGCGTGCCAACACCATGGACCTCGATAGCGGTCGCGACATCGGCACCATGCATGGCGGGCTGCTGTATTTCAAGGATGTGCCCATCCTGGGTTCGCCCTGGATGACCTTCCCCTTGTCCGGGGAGCGCAAGTCCGGCGTGCTGCCGCCCACCTTTGGCGTGACCAGCACCGGCGGCGCCGAACTGGCCGTGCCGTACTACATCAACCTGGCGCCCAACTACGACATGACGCTGGTGCCCAAGTACATCGCCCGGCGCGGCCTGCAACTGGGTGCCGAGACACGTTACCTGGGCGATACCTACTCCGGCATCACCAATGTCGAAGGGATCCAGGACCAGGCCACCGGCACCGGTCGTTACTCCCTGTCCTCGATCCATAACCAGACCCTGGCACCCGGCCTGCAACTGGCGTGGAACCTGAACAAGGCCTCCGACAACGACTATCCGTCCGACTTTTCGCATTCCATTACCGGCAGCACGCAGCGCCTGCTGCCGCGCAACGTCAGCCTGAGCTATTCCAGTACCTACTGGAGCGTGGTCGGCCTGGTATCCAAGTACCAGTTGCTGCAGGACGTCAACGCGCCGATCACCAAGCCCTATGACCGCGTGCCGGAAATCACCTTCAACGGCAACCGCTATGACATCGGCGGCTTCGATTTCAACACGGTGGCCGATTTCACCCGCTTCTCCAGTGGTGATCTGGTCGGTGGTGATCGTTCCTACGTGACGCAATCGGTGTCCTATCCCATCGTGCGCCCTGGTTATTTCATCACGCCCAAGGTGATCCTGGATGCGACGAGCTATAACCTCAACAACGTGTCGGCGGGTCAGCCGACCAACCTGACGCGCACCGTGCCGACGCTGTCGCTGGATTCCGGTCTGGTCTTCGAGCGCGAATCCAATCTGCTCGGCCGCAGCATGACGCAGACGCTGGAGCCGCGCCTGTTCTACGTCCGTACACCTTATCGCGACCAGTCGCAGTATCCGGTCTTCGACTCCGGCCTGGCCGATTTCAACTTCGCCCAGATCTTTACCGAGAACCGTTTTGTCGGGCATGACCGCATCAGCGACGCCAACCAGCTCACGGCCGCCGTGACCTCACGCCTGATCGAGGAAAACGGCCTGGAGCGCCTGCGCGCGGCCGTCGGCCAGCGTTATTACTTTGCCGATCCCAAGGTCAACATCGCCGGCACGACCACCACCACGCTGGGCAGCAAGTCCGACCTGCTGCTGGCCCTGGGCGGCCAGATCAGCAAGGAATTCTCGACCGACAACACGGTGCAATACAGCGAGACCCTGCGCCAGATGGTGCGGTCGACCTTCGGCGTGCGTTGGCAGCCTGCCCCCAAGCGCGTGCTGAACCTGCAATATCGCCTGGATCGCACCTACATCAATCCCTACACCGGCGTGCTCGATCCGCTCAAGCAGGTCGACCTCTCGGGCCAATGGCCGCTTACCCAGCGTATCTACGCCGTGGGCCGCGTGAACTACTCGATTCCCGACCGGACCGTGGCCGAAGGCCTGGCCGGCTTCGAATACAAGGCCGATTGCTGGGTCTTCCGGGTGGTGGCGCAACGTATCCCGACCTCGTCCACCAAGGCATCGACGGGCTTCTTCATCCAGCTTGAACTCAATGGCTTCTCCAAGATCGGTTCCAATCCCATGGATGCGATCAAGAGCAGCGTGCCGGGTTACCAGAACGTGAACCTGCCGGATTCGACCCCGGACAGCAATCTCTAACCTTTTTCCGAACCATCGATTAGTCCATGCGTAATATGCGTACACCACTCCTCGCAACAACCAAAACAGTGACCGCGCTGCTGTGCATGCTGGGCGTGATCAGCAATGCGCATGCGCAGTTCGCCACGACGATCATCCCGGTGACGCCACCGGAGACCACGCCGCAACCCGCACCGGCCAAGCCGGCTGCGGCCAGGACTGCGGCCCCGGCCGCAGCACCTGCGCCGGCCGCGGCGCCTGCTTCCGCTCCCGCACCGGCCGCTGCACGCGCCCGCGTCGAACCGCGTGCGGTCGATTCCATCCTGGTGGTGGTCAACAATGAAGTCATCACCCGCCAGGAAGTGGCCGAGCGCCTGGCCAGCGTGGAAAAGCGCATGGCCGCGCAGAACGTGCAACTGCCGCCGCGCAACCAGCTGGTGCGCCAGCTGGTCGAGCGCATGATCGTCGAACGCGCCCAGGCCCAGACCGCCAAGGAAAACGGCATCGTCGTCGATGACGCCATGCTGGACCGCGCCATGCAGCGCATCGCCGAGCAGAACAAGCTGTCCATGCCGGAGTTCCGCAAGCGCCTGGAGGCCGAGGGCATGGTCTACGCCTCCTTCCGCGAAGAGATCCGCCGTGAGATCCTGAACCAGCGTCTGCGCGAGCGCGAAGTGGACAACAAGGTGGTGGTCACCGAGTCCGAGATCGACAACTACCTGGCAGCCGAAGCCAATGCCGGCGGCCAGCGCCAGGAACTGGACATCGCCCAGATCCTGGTGCGCGTGCCCGAGAACGCCTCGCCTGAACAATTGGCCACTCGTCGCGAGCGTGCCGAGGATGTGCTGCGCCAGCTCAAGACCGGCGCCGACTTTGCCAAGACCGCCGCAACCTATTCCGACGCCTCCGACGCCCTCTCCGGTGGCGATCTCGGCTGGCGTCCTGCCGAACGCCTGCCGCAGCTGTTCCTGGATGGCGTGGCCAAGCTGCAGGATGGCCAGATCAGCGGCCTGCTCAAGAGCGGCAACGG
>JAFAMT010000456.1 GCA_019233085.1 Herbaspirillum sp. | reverse complement strand
GCCGCAACGGCCGATGCGGCGGATCAGCTCATGCAGACCCTCCAGCAGTTCGCGCCGTTGCGGCGGCGCCAGGGTGCGGCGCTGTGCCAGCAGGCGCAGGTCGCCGCCCGAGCAGAAGAATCCGCCGGCACCCGTGAGTACGATGGCAGCCACCTGGGGATCTGCCTCGGCCTCGTCGAGTGCGCTGCTCAGAGCGAGGTAGAGGTCGGCGTTGATGGCGTTGCGCGTGGCCGGGTCATGATTGACCAGCACGCGCACCGCGCCTCGCTGTTCACGCAGGAGGGTGCTCATGCCCGTGCCCGTGCTTTCTGGCCCAGCGCGATGTAGCGCTGCAGGTGATGGTCTTCGTCGCCGAGCTGGTGGTCGATCATCACCAGGCGCTTGGCGTAGTGCGACAGCGGCAGTTCCCAGGTCATGCCGATGCCGCCGTGCAGCTGGATCGATTCCTCGGCCACCAGAGTGCCGATGCGGCCGATGCTGTACTTGGCCGCCGACAACGCGCGTTCGCGGGTGAGACGATCGGCCTCCAGCGCGGCAGCGGCATTGATCACGGCCGAGCGTGCCTGTTCCACCTCCAGCAGCAGGTCAGCCATGCGATGCTGCAGGGCCTGGAAGCTGCCGATGGGCAAGCCGAACTGCTTGCGCGTGCGCAGGTAGTCCAGCGTGGCGGTCTTGGCGACTTCCATCGCCCCCAGCGCTTCGGCGCACAGCGCCAGGATGCCGCGCCCGATCACCCGTTCCAGCAGCTCGGCAGCGGCACCGGCCTGGCCCAGCAGGGCGTCCGGCGCCAGCGTCACACCCTGCAGCAGCAGGTCGGCCACGCGGCCACCGTCGATGGTGGCGCTGTCCTGCAGCTGCAGGCCGGGTGTGCCGGCCGGCACCAGGAAGAGCGAAATGCCGGCGCTGTCGTCATCGGCGCCCGCGCTGCGTGCCGAGACCAGGAACAGGTCGGCCGCCTGCGCCTGCAGCACCACTGCCTTGTGGCCATCGAGGCGCCAGCGGCCGTCGGCCTGCTGCTCGGCGCGTGTACGGACGTGGTGCAGTTCGTAGTGGCTGTCGGCTTCGTCGTGCGCCAGCGCGGCCAGGGTCTGGCCGGCGATGATCTGCTCCAGCACCGCCCTCTGGGCGGGCGTGCCGGCGCAGGCGATGGCTTCACCCACCAGCACGGCACTGCCCAGCAGGGGTTCGACCAGCAGGCCGCGGCCGATTTCCTCGAAGACCACGGCGATGTCGAAGCCGCCGCCGCCGTAGCCGCCATCGGCTTCACGCAGCAGCGCGCCGATGACGCCCATGTCGGCCAGCTGCTGCCACATGTCGCGGCTCATGCCGGCCTCCGACTGGATCACCTGGTCGCGATGCTCGAAGCCGTATTGTTCGGCAATCAGCCGGCGCAGGCTGTCGGCCAGCATGCGGCGTTCTTCGGTGTGCTCGAAATTCATGTCGGGTTCCTCACAGGCCAAGGATCATCTTGGAGATGATGTTCTTCTGGATTTCATTGGAGCCGCCGAAGATCGACAGCTTGCGATTGTTGAAGTAATGCGCGGCCGCGCCGGCAGCTTCCTCGGGGCCCAGGGTGTGGCCCTGATAGTCGTCCTCCAGCGCCTGCCGTTCATAGGGGCGGGCGTAGGGCCCCATGGCGCGCCGCGTGAGCGAGGTGATTTCCTGGCGGATCTCGGTGCCGCGGATCTTCAGCATGGAGCTTTCCGCGCCCGGCACGCCGCCACCGGCCACGGCGGAGATGACGCGCAGGTTGGTGGTCTTCATGTTTTCGAGATCGATCTCGACCCTGGCCATGCGTGCGGCGAAGAGGGGATCATCGGCCAGTGCCTGGCCATTGCGTTGCTGCCGCTGGGCGATTTTCTTCAGGCGTTCGAGCGCCGCCACCGAGAAACCGATGCCGGCGATGTTGGTGCGCTCATAAGTCAGCAGGTACTTGGCGCAGCTCCAGCCACGGTCTTCCTCGCCCACCAGGTTTTCCACCGGCACGCGCACATCGGTGAAGAAGACCTCGTTGACTTCGCGCTCGCCATCGAGGGTGATGATGGGGCGTACCTCGACGCCGGGGGAATCCATGTCGATCAGCAGGAAGCTGATGCCCTCCTGCTTCTTGGCCTCGCGGTTGGTGCGCACCAGGCAGAAGATCATGTTGGCATAGTGGCCCAGCGTGGTCCAGGTCTTCTGCCCGTTGACGATGTAGTGATCACCCTGGCGCACCGCATGCGTCTTCACGGCGGCCAGGTCGGAGCCAGCGCCGGGTTCCGAATACCCCTGGCACCACCAGTCCTGGCCATTGAGGATGCGCGGCAGCCAGTGGCGTTTCTGGGCCTCGTTGCCATACTTGATCAGCACCGGTCCCAGCATGTTCACGCCGAACGGCACCACCCGGGGGGCATTGGCCAGGCAGCATTCATGTTCGAAGATGAACTTCTCGATGACGCTCCAGCCGGTGCCGCCGTATTCCCTGGGCCAGTGGTTGGCCAGCCAGCCGCGTTCGTTGAGGATGGCATGCCACTGCGCCATGTCGTCGCGGCTCAGATGCTTGCCGCTGGCCACCTTCTCGGCCAGCGACGCCGGCAGCTTCTCGGCCAGGAAGGCGCGCACGCTGTCGCGAAAGGCGGTTTCGGCCGGGGTGAAATTCAGATCCATTCCAGACTCCTCGATGACTCGATTATTCGATGACTTGCTTGCTCACTTGCTTAATTGCTTGTTCAATAGATTTCAAACAGGCCGGCCGCACCCATACCGCCGGCAATGCACATGGTCACCACCGCATAGCGCGCGCCCCGGCGCCGGCCTTCCAGCAGCACATGGCCGGCCAGGCGGGCACCGGTCATGCCGAAGGGATGGCCGATGGAGATGGCGCCGCCGTTGACGTTGAGACGTTCCTCGGGAATGCCCAGGCGACGCTGGCAATACAGGGCCTGCGAGGCGAAGGCCTCGTTGAGTTCCCACAGGTCGATGTCGTCCACGCTCAAGCCATGGCGCGCCAGCAGGCGCGGTACCGCAAACACTGGTCCAATGCCCATCTCGTCGGGTTCGCAACCGGCCACCGCCAAGCCCCGGAAGGCCCCCAGCACCGGCAGGTTGGCGCGTTCGGCGGCGCGCGCTTCCATCATCACGCAGGCCGAGGCACCGTCGGAGAGCTGCGAGGAATTGCCGGCCGTGACGAACTGGTTGGGCCCCATTACCGGCGCCAGCTTGCCCAGCGCCTCGAAGGTGGTGCCGGGCCGGTTGCAGTTGTCTGCCTCCACCGTGACTTCGCGCAGGCTGGTCTGGCCGCTGGCCTTGTCGGTGACTTGCATGGTGGTGGTGCAGGCGATGATTTCGTCGCGATAGCGGCCGGCCTCCTGGGCCGCGGCGGTCTTGCGCTGGCTGGCCTCGGAGAAACGGTCCTGATCCTCGCGACTGATGCCATAGCGCGCCGCGACGATGTCGGCGGTCTCGATCATGGGCAGGTACAGCGCCGGCTTGTGTTCGACGATCCATGGGTCCATGCCGCTATCGCCGCTGTCGGTGGCGCTGCGGCTGCGGATCTGGGAGATGCTTTCCACCCCACCGGCGATCATGGCCTCGGCGCCGTCGACCACGATGCGGCCAGCGGCCATGGCGATGGCTTGCAGGCCGGAGGCGCAGAAGCGGTTGACGGTGGTGCCGGCGATGCCGATCGGCAGGCCGGCGCGCACGATGGCCTGGCGGGCGATGTTGCGGCCGGTCGTGCCTTCCGGATAGCCGCAGCCGAGGATGGCATCCTCGATCTGGGCCGGGTCAAGGCCGGCACGTTCGACCCCGGCGCGCACGGCGAAGGCGGCCAGGGTCGGCCCCGGGGTGATGTTGAATTCGCCGCGATGTGCCTTGGTCAGGGGCGTACGGGCGGTGGCGACGATGACGGCTTCGCGCATCATAGGAGTCCTCTTGAGAGTGGTCTTGAATGCTGTGGATTGCGCCGCGCGGTTCAGCCGGCCTGGTTGAGCGACTCGAAATTGGCGCCGCGTTCGACCAGCTCCACCAGCAGTGGTGACGGTGTCCAGAACAGCGGATCTTCCTCGGCAAAGG
>JAFAMT010000290.1 GCA_019233085.1 Herbaspirillum sp. | reverse complement strand
CACCGTGTCGAAGATTGGGGCCGTCGTCAACTGGCCTACCAGATCCAGAAGCTGGCCAAGGCTCACTACGTTTGCCTGAACATCGAAGTCGACAGCGAAACGCTGGCCGAAATCGAAACCGGCTTCAAGTTCAACGACGCCGTCCTGCGCCACCTGACCGTCAAGATGAAGAAGGCCGAAACCGGTCCTTCCCCGATCCTGAAGGCAGTGCAAAAGGAAGACGCAGCCAAGAGCCGCACCGAAGCACCGGCAGCCTGATTGCCCAGCGATTCCCCTGACGGAGAGTGAACCAGCTTCAAGTCATCGCCAGCCTGGCAGAACGTGACGCATTGCGCTACACGCCGGCGGGTATCCCGATTGTCACTGCCAGGTTGCAGCATCAGTCGGAACAGATGGAAGCGGGCATGCGTCGCCAGGTCGAGTTCGAGATCGCGGCCCTGGCCGCCGGGGAAATCTCCGGCAGTCTCAGCCGCGCGGCACTGGGAGAAGTCTTCCAGTTCACCGGTTTCCTGGCTCGCAGGAATCGCAACAGCAAGAGCGTCGTGTTTCATATCGTTGAGTTTGGCCCGGTCGCCTCAGTCCAGGACTGAAGGCCGCGCCAGGTAGATCTACCCAATTTTTAGATACAGGAGCCACATCATGGCATTCGGTAAAAAGTTCGATAAAAGCAAGCTGAAAAACAAGCGTCAACAGCAAAACCCGCTATTCAAGCGCAAGAAATTCTGCCGTTTCACCGCCGCTGGCGTTGAACAGGTCGATTACAAGGACGTGGACACCCTGAAGGACTTCGTCCAGGAAAACGGCAAGATCATGCCGGCACGCCTGACCGGTACCAAGGCCCACTACCAGCGTCAAGTTGACACCGCCATCAAGCGCGCGCGTTACCTGGCCCTGCTGCCGTACACCGATCTGCACAACGCGTAATCTGCGTCGAGAAATAGGAGAAAAACATGCAAGTCATTCTGTTGGAAAAAATCGTTAATCTCGGCGGTCTGGGCGATGTGGTTCGCGTCAAGGACGGTTTCGCACGTAACTTCCTGATCCCCCAGCGCAAGGCACGTCGTGCTACCGACGCTGCGATCGCTGAATTCGAAGCCAAGCGCGCCGAGCTGGAAAAGGCCGCCGCCGAGAAGCTGGCAGCTGCTCAAGCCCAAGGCGAAAAGCTGGCCGGCGCTACCGTGGAAGTATCGCAGAAGGCCGGCGTTGACGGTCGTCTGTTCGGTTCCGTGACCAACTTCGACATCGCTGAAGCGCTGGGCAAGAAGGGCTTCGCTGTGGAAAAGGCGCAAGTGCGTCTGCCCAACGGCCCCCTGAAGATCGTCGGCGAACACCCCGTGTCGGTTGCTCTGCACACCGACGTGGTGGTCGACGTGACCATCGCAGTGAAGGGCGAGCAAGCGTAATACGCCTGTTTGCTGCAATTCGCTTTGCAATAGAAAAGCCGGGTTCGCCTGGCTTTTTTATTGCCGTTTGCTTGTAGTCATCCTTCATTTCTTGACGCTGGGCAATGAAGAGGGCTGCCATGTTATTGCATCCGTTCGCGCTTTTCGGCGGGATGTGCAAAAACGTCCGACCAGTCCAACGCCTTCACCCTAGCAGGTTATAATGCGCGCCATGAAAGAATCGTCCCGCGGTAATCCTGAATTTTTCCGCGGCCCGAAGGAGTCTTCCGATCCCCAGATCGATGCGCTCCGCGTGCCGCCACACTCCATCGAGGCCGAGCAGTCGGTACTCGGCGGCCTGCTGCTGGACAATGCAGCCTGGGACCGTATCGCCGATTTCGTCAGCGCCGAGGATTTCTATCGCTACGATCACCGCATCATCTTCGAGCACATCGTCAAGCTGATCAACAGTACCAAGCCGGCTGACGTGATTACGGTCTACGAGGCCATGTCCACCAGCGGCAAGGCCGAAGAGGTGGGTGGCCTGGTCTACCTCAACGCACTGGCGCAGAACACGCCTTCGGCGGCCAACATCCGCCGCTATGCCGAGATCGTGCGCGACCGTGGCATCCTGCGCAAGTTGATCACGGTGGCTGATGAGATCTCCGGCAATGCCTTCAATCCCCAAGGCAAGGACGTGAAGTCCATGCTGGATGAGGCCGAATCCAAGATCTTCGCCATCGCCGAAGAGGGCTCGCGTGGTTCCCAGGGTTTCATGGAGATCCAGCCGCTCCTGACCCAGGTGGTCGAGCGCATCGACGAACTCTACAACCGCGACAACTCCAGCGACATCACCGGTGTTCCCACCGGTTTCATCGATCTGGACAAGATGACCTCCGGCCTGCAGCCGGGCGATCTGATCATCGTGGCAGGTCGCCCGTCCATGGGTAAGACCGCCTTCTCGATCAACATCGGCGAGAACGTCGCCATCGAATCCGGCCTGCCGGTGGCGGTGTTTTCCATGGAAATGGGTGGCGCCCAGCTGGCCATGCGTATGCTGGGCTCGGTGGGGCGCCTGGACCAGCACCGCCTGCGTACCGGTCGTCTGCTGGACGAGGATTGGCCGCGCCTGACGCACGCCATCCAGAAGATGAATGACGCCCAGTTCTACATCGACGAAACGCCGGCGCTGTCACCCATCGAATTGCGCGCCCGCTCGCGTCGCCTGGCGCGCCAGTGCGGCAAGCTGGGCCTGATCATCATCGACTACCTGCAGCTGATGTCGGGCAATGGGGGCAGCTCCTCTGAAAACCGCGCCTCCGAAATCTCGGAAATCTCGCGTAGCCTGAAGGGCCTGGCCAAGGAACTCAATTGCCCGGTGATTGCGCTGTCGCAGCTGAACCGCTCCCTGGAACAACGTCCCAACAAGCGTCCCGTGATGTCCGACTTGCGCGAATCCGGCGCTATCGAGCAGGATGCCGACGTTATTTTGTTCATCTACCGTGATGAAGTTTACAATCCCGACTCTCCGGACAAGGGCACTGCGGAAATCATCATCGGCAAGCAGCGTAACGGCCCGATCGGCAGCATTCGCCTGTCCTTCCTGGGGATGTATACCAAGTACGACAACTATATCGGCAATCTGGCGCAGCCCTACGGCGGCGACTAGACGGGGTTTGGGCGGCGCGCCAGCCATGCGCGTCGCCGCATAAGGAGCACGGGCGGCAACTGGCCGCGCGTGCCATGCAAGGCGAACGGCTCCCGAGGCCGTTCGTGCAGGACCGGCAGGGCGGGATTCCGGCTTCCGTGGGGGGGCAGCCGCAGGCCGGTTCAATACGGCGCCCGATACGGGCGCTAACCATTGATGAGAGAGAAAAATGTTTGGACGATTGATGCCGACTGAAGGCAAATTCTTTGACCTTTTCAATCAGCATGCAGAGCTGGCGGTCAAGTGTGCGAAAGAAATGGTGTCGCTGATGACCAATTTCGATGACCTCGAAATCCGCGTGCATGCCATTGAAGCCGTCGAGAAGCAAGCCGACAAGATCACGCACAATACCATCGAACTGCTGCACAAGACCTTCATCACGCCGCTGGACCGCGACGACATCCACCAGCTGATCACCCGCATGGATGACATCCTGGACCTGCTGGAAGACGCCGCCCAGACCATTTCCCTCTACGACATCAAGGCCATCACGCCCGAAGCCAAGCGCCTGGCCGAGCTGTGCCTGGCCTGTGCGGAGAAGGTGCAGGCTGCCGTGGGCCTGCTGTCGAACATGGACAATTCGCGCCAGATCCTGTCGATCTGCCAGGAAATCGACCGCCTGGAATCCGACGCCGATCACGTCATGCGCGCTGCCATGTCCAAGCTGTTCCGGGACGAGCCGGACGTGCGCACGCTCATCAAGCTCAAGGCCATCTACGAAATCCTGGAAACCGTGACCGACCGCTGCGAAGACGTGGCCAACATCATCGAAGGCATCATCGTCGAAAACGCCTGATCCGGGCGGTGCGGCGCGGCCCCGATGTCGATCGGGGGCGCCGCTGGCTTCACACTACGGTTTCCCTCATGCAAACAATCCAAATCAGCTTTCATATTCTCGCGCTGTTGATCGTCCTGGCGCTGCTGTTCGACTTCATGAACGGCTTCCACGACGCTGCCAACGCGATCGCCACCGTGGTTTCCACCGGGGTGCTGCGTCCGCAGACGGCGGTGGCCATGGCCGCCTTCTTCAACCTGGCGGCGGTGTTCGTGTTCCACCAGTTGCACGTGGCCGCCTCGGTGGGCAAGGGCACCATCGAACCGGCCATCGTGGACCAGTACGTGATCTTCGGTGCTCTTATCGGCGCCATCTTCTGGAACCTGGTGACCTGGTACTACGGTATTCCGTCCTCCTCCTCGCATGCCCTCATCGGCGGCCTGGTCGGCTCGGCCGTAGCCAAGGCCGGCACCGGCGCGCTGATCTCGGCGGGTCTCTTGAAGACGATCCTCTTCATCGTGCTCTCGCCCTTGCTGGGTCTGGTGTTCGGCTCGCTGATGATGCTCCTGGTGTCATGGGTCTTCTTCCGTTCCACGCCGCGCAAGATCGACGGCTGGTTCAGGCGCCTGCAGTTGCTGTCTGCCTCCATGTATAGCCTGGGCCACGGTGGCAACGATGCGCAGAAGACCATCGGCATCATCTGGATGCTGCTGATCGCCTCCGGCTATTCCAGCCCGGAAGCGCCGCCGATGTGGGTCATCATCTGCTGCTATTGCGCCATCAGCCTGGGCACCCTGTTCGGTGGCTGGCGCATCGTCAAGACCATGGGCCAGAAGATCACCAAGTTGAAGCCCGTGGGCGGCTTCTGCGCCGAAACCGGTGGCGCCATCACCTTGTTCATCGCGACGGCACTGGGCATCCCGGTGTCGACCACCCACACCATCACCGGCGCCATCGTCGGCGTGGGGGCCGCGCAGAAGATGTCGGCCGTGCGCTGGGGCGTAGCCAGCAACATCGTCTGGGCCTGGATCTTCACGATTCCGGCTTCGGCCTTCGTGGCGGCCATTGCCTGGTGGATCGGGGTGCATATCCTGTAGGAATCCGGCATGGGCGGCCACCACAGGTGGTCGCCGATGGCCATGGAACAAAAAGCAAAAAGCCACGCATTGCGTGGCTTTTTGCTTTACTGCTGAGGACTGACTGCTGCGGGCAGGGCTTACAACACGTCGCTGGCGTGATCGGCCAGGCGTGAACGCTCGCCCCGCGCCAGGGTGACGTGACCGCTGTGCGCCCAGCCCTTGAAGCGATCCACCACGTAGGTCAGGCCGCTGGAACCTTCGGTCAGGTAAGGCGTATCGATCTGCGCGATGTTGCCCAGGCAGACGATCTTGGTGCCGGGGCCGGCACGCGTGACCAGGGTCTTCATCTGCTTGGGCGTGAGGTTCTGGGCCTCGTCGATGATCAAGAACTTGTTGACGAAGGTACGACCGCGCATGAAGTTCAGCGACTTGATCTTGATCCGCGAGCGGATCAGGTCCTGGGTCGCTGCACGGCCCCATTCGCCGGCATCGCCGTCGGACTTGTTGAGCACTTCGAGGTTGTCGTCGAAGGCACCCATCCAGGGACCCATCTTCTCTTCCTCGGTACCCGGCAGGAAGCCGATATCTTCGCCCACGGGCACCGTCACACGGGTGACGATGATCTCGTTGTAGAGCTTGGTTTCAAGCACCTGCGCCAGGCCCGAAGCCAGTGCCAGCAGGGTCTTGCCGGTACCGGCCTGGCCCAGCAGGGTGACGAAGTCGCACTCCGGGTTCATCAGCAGGTTCAGCGCGAAGTTCTGCTCGCGGTTGCGCGCGGTGATGCCCCAGACACTGTTCTTGGCATGGCCAAAGTCACGCAGGGTCTGCAGCACGGCGGTCTTGCCGTTGATCTGGGTGACCTGGCCGTAGAAGGCCGGCTCGCCGTTCTTGGGCTCGATGAAGACGAACTGGTTCACCAGCAGCGAAGGCACATACGGACCGGTCACCCGGTAGTAGGTGTAGCTGCTGCCATGGCGGCTTTCCTGCCAGGACTCCATGCCCTTGCCATGCTTGTTCCAGAAGTCATCCGGCAATTGCTGGATGCCCGAATACAGCAGGTCGGTATCTTCCAGCACATGGTCGTTGAAGTAGTCTTCGGCGGGCAGGCCGATGGCACGCGCCTTGAGGCGCATGTTGATGTCCTTGGACACCAGCACCACCGGGCGCTCCGGATATTGCTGATCCAGCGCGCGCACCACGCCCAGGATCTGGTTGTCGGCCTTGCCTTCGGGCAGGCCTTCCGGCAACGCCGCATTTTGCAGCTTGGTCTGGAAGAACAGGCGACCCTTGGCATCCTTGTTGCCCAGCTTGGACAGGGGGATGCCCAGGTCGATGGCGTCCTCGGCGATGTCGGACACCAGCGCATCCAGCGAGCGCGAGATCTGGCGTGCATTGCGCGCGACTTCGGACATGCCCTTCTTGTGGTTGTCCAGCTCTTCGAGCGTGACCATGGGCAGGTAGATATCGTGTTCCTCGAAGCGGAACAGCGAGGTCGGGTCGTGCATCAGCACATTGGTATCGAGCACGAACAGCTTGGACTGGCCAAGCTTGTCGGCCACGCGGCTGGTGGGCGACTTGGCGCGCGGCGCGACGCTCTTGGGCGCGGCCTTGGGTTTTTCGGCAACGGTAGTGGCCTTGCCGGTGATGCGCGCACGGGGGACCGCGATCTCGGGTGCAGCGGTCGTGACGGCGGTTTCCTGCGGTACGACGGCAGGGGTTTCGACTAACGTGATGTTCGGTTTGACAGGTTTGTTGCGATCGGCCTTGGGATAGTCCTCGGGAGACAGCATCGAAGCTGGTTTGCTCGGCATTTTGGGCAGGGGCATCAGGACCTCGGAAGTGGATGAATAAAACACCGCTTTGTCAGAGCGAACAGGTGATACGGTAAGACAGACAGCAAAGGAAGGGACAAAGTGACGGCGCCGCGGGGTCTAATGAAGCCCTTGCCACGGCCCGGCCCGCCTTCGAACACAGTCGAAGGCGGGTCAGGCTGGGTGCAGGCGAGGGCTTGATTAGCGTGGACGGCAAATTGAAAAGTAAAAAAGCCGTTTCGGCAGGCCTTGGGCCTTAACCTGAAACGGCTCCCAGCAAACGTTTTTCTGTTTGAATTCAATGGCTTGTATCGTTTGACCGCATTTTTCGAACGCGTCGGAAACGCTTGCCAGGCATTTCCTTCGCAGCCTCGACCAGTGCGGCGCCTCGGTGGGCGCCCATGAGCCTCGTGGGCTCTTGCGATGCAGCACGAGGCTGCATCACGCGCTTGTCAGGCCAGGGTTTTGATGAAGGCCAGTACCTCATCCACGTGGGCAGGAACCTTCACTCCACGCCATTCTTTCACCACTTTGCCGGATCCGTCAATCACAAACGTGCTGCGCTCGACCCCGCGTACTTGCTTGCCATACATGTTTTTCATCTTCATGACATCGAACATGGCGCACAGCGTTTCGTCGGGGTCCGAGATCAGCTCGAAAGGCATGCCCAGCTTGGCCTTGAAGTTCTCATGCGACTTCAGGCTGTCGCGGCTGATGCCGAAGATCTCGGTATTGTGCTGCTGGAACTGAGGGTGCAGGTCGCGGAACTGCATGCCCTCGGTGGTACAGCCAGGGGTGTTGTCCTTGGGGTAGAAGTACAGCACCAGGTTCTTGCCCTGGAAATCGGACAGCTGGAAGGTCTTGCCGCTGGTCATGGCCGCCGAGAATTCCGGCACGGTCTTGTTCAGGATGGATGGTCTGTCGGTCAAAGTGGCGCCCCGTAGGTGAAGTCTTCGTTGGTGGATTGCATGTGCCGCCGGCTCACATGGCCTGCACGATCATCTCGCCCGAGCGGCCGGGCAGTTCGCCCCAGCTGATCGGCAGGATGGGCAGGA
>JAFAMT010000237.1 GCA_019233085.1 Herbaspirillum sp. | reverse complement strand
GATAGACGCAGTTCAACTGATTTGGCGGGCAACAGTGAGACAAAGTACCAAGACCGGCAACGACCGGGTCACCATCGCACAGGTTGCGCGGGAGGCCGGCGTGTCCAAGACCAGCGTATCGCGTTACCTGGGCGGCGAGTTCGACGCGCTGTCGGTGCGCCTGCGCGAGCAGATCGGCAAGACCATTGCGCGCCTGGGCTATCAACCCAGCCAGATGGCGCGCGGCTTGAAGGGTGGCCGCACGCGCCTGATCGGCATGCTGGTGGCCGACATCCTTAATCCCTATTCGGTGGCTGTGCTGCATGGCGCCGAGGCGGCCTGCCAGAAGCATGGCTATACGCTCATGCTGTGCAATACCGGCAATGACGAGGCGCGCGAGAAGCAGTCGCTGGCGGCCCTGCATTCCTACAGCGTGGAGGGCTTGCTGTTCAACACCCAGGGGCGCAACGTGACGCCGCTGCGGGAGCTGGGGCAGGCGTCCTTCCCGGTGGTATTGCTGGACCGGCATGTGGAGGGCTGCGATTTCGACCTGGTCGGACTGGACAACGTCAGGGCCGCACAACTGGGCACGCGTCACCTGCTGGAGCAGGGTTATACCGACATCGCGCTGGTGGTGCAGTCGCTCTTTGGCGTGAGTTCGCGCCAGGGGCGGCAGGCCGGGTTCCTGCAGGCCATGTCGGAGCGGCCCGGGTGCCATGCGCAAACGCTGGAGGTGGACCTGGACGAGCCCGGCCACGTGGCCACCGTGCTGCGCGAATTCTTCCTGCGCCGGCGCGATGGCGGCGGGCGCGTCGCGCTCTTGGCCGGCAACGGCATGGTGTCGTTGCAGATCGCGCTGGCGCTGCAGAGCATGAAGCTGAACTTCCCCGATGACGTGGGCTTGCTGTGCTTCGATGAACTGGCCTGGTCGCCGCTGGTGGGCAGCGGCATCAGCACCATCGAACAACCGACTTATGAAATCGGCTTTACCGCCATCGAGCGCCTTCTCGTGCGCATCCATGGCGAGCGCTCCATGCGCCGGGAGATCCTGCTGGATGGCAAGCTGATCAGTCGCGGTTCGACGGCTGCCGTGGCCGATCATCCCGAGCGCGCCCTGAGCGCACGCTTGACCGAGAAAATCTCTTCACTGACCTATCTCCGCGCCTAGCGCGGCACCGGACTGGAACCGGTACCAGACACAGTTCGCCCTATTGGTAAGACCTTAAAACGGAGCGCAAGGGGCAGCAGTAGCAAACAGCGGGACCGGCCACCCTGCGGGCCGGCGCGGGACGGTAGCGAGAATACGGCAGGCATTGCAGCAAAGAGGGGCGTACGCGTCCGGCCGCAGGGGAGGGCCGGGGCAGGCGCCAATAAAGGACCGCCGTCAAGACGGCGCATTTTCAGGAGACCAGGATGAACATCAAGAAGCTTTTCAGTACCAAATTCATCGCACTGACGCTGGCTGCGAGCTGTGCAGTGGCCAGCGCCGCCAGTGCCAGTGCGCAGAGCATCGCCGAGCTGACCAAGAAGGGCAAGATCACCATCGGCGTGGTCAGCGGCACGCCACCGTTCGGCTCGGTCGATGCCAAGGGCGTGCCCATCGGCTATGACGTCGATGTGGCCAACCTGATCGGCAAGTACCTGGGCCTGCCGGTGGAGATCGTGCCGCTGGTGCCGCCGGCGCGCATCCCGGCGCTGGAGTCGGGCAAGGTCGACATGCTGGCCGCCACCCTGGCGCCGACACCGGAACGCGCCAAGTCGGTGCTCTTCACGATTCCCTACAGCGGCTTCGAGTTGTCCATCGTCGGCCCGGTCGGCAGCAACTTCAAGAAGCTGGACGACCTGGTGAAGAAGAAAGTGGGCGTCTCGCGTGGCTCCACCAACGATACCGCGCTGACCCGCCTGGCCCCCGCCGGTACGATCCTGGTGCGCTTCGAGGATGACTCCACCGTGACCCAGGCGCTGCTGTCGAACCAGGTCGATGCCATTTCCATCCCCAACACCATGGCCAACGAGATCGTCAAGACCCGTGGCCAGGGCAAGATCGAAGTCAAGTTCCCGTACTCGGTGCAACCCAACTCGATGACCGTGCGCAAGGGTTCCTATGAGCTGCAGCAGTGGCTCAACAACTTCATCTACTACGTCAAGCTCAATGGCGAACTGGATGCGATCTCGCGCAAGTGGGCCGGCCCGCTCCCCAACCTGCCGGTGTTCTGATCCACGGAATCTGCGCAGCAGAAGCGGCTGCGGGTGGCTGTCATCGCCGGGCCTGAATGGCAATGACGGCAGGTCCGCAGCCTGAGAAGAACAGATCGCGCGTCGGTCTCTGCATGAAGCAATGAGAGACCGGCGCGGATTTGTCGGAGGAACACACGATGCATTATGACTTTCAGTTCGCGTTCATCTTCCAGCATCTTGACCAGTTGCTGTATGGCGCGCTGCTTACCATCCGGCTGAGCGCGCTGTCGATGATCTGCGGTTTGGCGGTGGGGATCTTCGGCGCCATCATCTCCATCCATGGCAGTGCGCCGGCCCGCTTCGCGGTGAGCTCCTATGTGGAGCTGATCCGCAGCACGCCCTTCCTGGTCCAGTTGTTCATCATCTTCTTTGGCCTGCCTTCGATTGGCGTGCAGGTCGATGCCAACATCGCCGCGCTGGTGGCGATGACGGTCAACCTGGGGGCCTATTCCACCGAGATCGTGCGAGCCGGCATGATGGCCATCCATCCCTCGCAGATCGAGGCGGCGCAGGCGCTGGCCATGACGCGCGGCCAGGTGATCCGCCACGTGGTGCTCACGCCGGCGCTGGAAAAGGTCTATCCGGCCCTGGCCAGCCAGTTCACGCTGATGATGCTGGCCTCCAGCATCGTCTCGGCGATCTCGGCTGAAGAACTCACGGCCACGGCCAACCTGCTGGACGCCGAGACCTTCCGCAGCTTCGAGATCTACCTGGTGGTGATGGTGCTCTACATCCTGCTGGCATTGCTGTTCCGGCTGGCCTTCTGGCTGATCGGCCTGGTCGTGTTCAAGCGCCGTCGCCGCCTGGGCGTGGCGCGTCCGAGGAGAACGTAATGCTCGCCGAATTTTCCCTTGATAATTTCATCTTCCTGCTGGAAGCAGCGCGCTGGACGCTGTTGCTGTCGCTGCTGGCCTTCGTCGGTGGCGGTATCGCCGGCTTCATCGTGGCCTTGATGCGCACCTCCCACATCGGTGCGCTGCGCTTGCTCTCGGCGGTGTACATCCAGATCATCCAGGGCACGCCGGTGCTGATCATCCTGTTCCTGTCGTTCTACGGACTGGCGATCTTCGGCTACAAGCTGCCCCCGATGGTGGCGGCCACCATCGCCATGACGATCTACTCCAGCGCCTACCTGGGCGAGATCTGGCGCGGTTGCATCGAGGCCGTGCCGGTGCCGCAGTGGGAGGCATCGACCGCCCTGGCCATGACGCGCTGGCAGCAGTTGCGCTACGTAATCCTGCCGCAGGCGGTGCGCATCTCGCTGCCGCCGACCGTGGGCTTCCTGGTGCAGATCGTCAAGAACACCTCGATCGCCTCCATCATCGGTCTCGTGGAACTGGCCCAGGCCGGCAAGCTGGTCAGCAATGCGACCTTCCAGCCCTTCCTGGTCTTCCCCATCGTGGCCGGCATCTACTTCGTATTCTGCTACCCGCTGTCGCGCTTCAGCTTCGCCTTAGAGAGGAAATTACATGCCCATCGTTGAGATCGACAACATCACCAAGCGCTTCGGCAGCAACCAGGTCCTGAACGGTATCTCGCTGTCGGTGGAGCGTGGCCAGGTGATTGCCATCATCGGCCGCTCGGGCTCGGGCAAGAGCACCATGCTGCGCTGCATCAACGGGCTGGAAAGCATTGATGGCGGCAGCATCACGGTGGCCGGCCACAAGCTGACCAACAAGCATGAGCGCCTCATCGAGCTACGCAAGGATGTGGGAATGGTGTTCCAGCATTACAATCTCTTTCCGCACCTGACCGTGGAGGAGAACATCATGCTGTCACCCCGCATCGTCAAGAAGACTGCCACCGAGACGGCCCGCCAGACGGCCATCAAGGTATTGAAGCAGGTCGGCCTGGAGCACAAGCGGGATGCCTATCCCGAGCAGCTCTCGGGTGGCCAGCAGCAACGCGTGGCCATCGCCCGCTCCCTGGCCATGGAACCGCAGGTGATGCTGTTCGATGAAGTGACCTCGGCACTGGACCCGGAACTGACGGCCGAAGTGCTCAAGGTGATGGAAGAGCTGGCCCGTGGCGGCATGACCATGCTGCTGGTGACGCACGAGATGGAGTTCGCCCGCCGGGTGGCCGATCTCACCGTCTTCATGCACCAGGGCAAGGTGTGGGAGGCACGGCCCTCCAAGGAATTCTTCGCCGATCCGCAGACGCCTGAAGCCAAGCAGTTCATCGGTGCGGGTTCGATCAAATGAGCCCCGTCCTGGTGGCCGCATCGGCCTACGGCGCCGACCTGGTGCGGCGGGTCGGCCATGGCGACCTAGTGCAGATGGTGGCGGCCGCCGGGGCCTCCGGGCTGGAGATCCGGCGCGAGCTCTTCGACGGCCCGCAGGACCTGGCGGCCTTGCGTGAGCTGCTGGCCCAGCACAAGCTGTTCTCGGTCTATTCGGCGCCGTTCGAACTGTTCGGCGCCGATGGACGCTTCGACCGCGAGCAGATCGCCCTGGCCATGGGCGAGGCCGAAGAGGTGGGGGCGCGTTTCCTGAAGGTATCGCTGGGCCATTTCTCGGCGGCCAGCGACCTGCAGTCGCTGTTGCGCTTCCTCTCGCATGCCCCCATCGAAGTCCTGCTGGAGAACGACCAGACCCCGCAGGGTGGCCGGCTGGAGCCCATCGTCAGCTTCCTGGCGCTGTGCGCCGGCAATGGCTATGCCTTCGGCATGACCTTCGACATGGGCAACTGGCACTGGCAGGGCGTGGACCCGGAGGTGGCGGCGCGCTCGCTGGCACCGCACGTGCGCTACGTGCATTGCAAGGGCGTGCAAGAACACAAGGGCAAGTTGCGGGCGGTGCCGCTGCAGGCGCAGGACAGCCACTGGCAGGCGCTGATGGCCCATTTCCCGGGCGGCATCCTGCGTGCCATCGAGTTCCCGCTGGTGGGCAGCGACCTGGAAGAGACGACGCGCCGCCATGTGGCCATGCTGGCGGCGGTGTAAGACGGTACAGACGAAGCTGACGATGACGAACAAGACGATGGAACTGGATGTCGTGACCTGGGGCGAAGCCCTGGCGCTGCTGGTGGCCGATGAGGTCGGCCCCTTCGAGGAAGTCGAGAAATATACGCGCCGCCTGGCCGGCGCCGAGACCAACGTAGCCATCGGCCTGGCCCGGCTGGGCCTGAAGGTGGGTTGGGCCAGCCGGGTCGGCAATGATGCCTTCGGACGCTTCATCCGCCAGCGGGTGGCGCAGGAGGGCGTCGATGTGAGCCGGGTGCTGACCGACATGGAATTTCGCACCGCCATCCAGTTGAAGGCCAAGGCCGTGGACGGCGCCGATCCGGCCATCGAGTATTACCGCAAGGGATCGGCGGCCAGTCATCTGTCGCTGGCGGACTTCGACCCCGCCTACTTCGGCGCGGCGCGCCACCTGCATGCCACCGGCATCGCCCCGGCCCTGTCGGCCACCACCATGGCCTTTGCCCATCACGCCATGGACTTCATGCGCAGCCAGGGCAAGACGATTTCCTTCGACCCCAACCTGCGACCCATGCTGTGGCCCTCGCAGGAAGTGATGGCGCAGCAGTTGAACGCGCTGGCCTTCAAGGCCGACTGGGTCTTGCCGGGCCTGTCGGAAGGAAAGATCCTCACCGGCTACGCCGAGGCCCGCGACATCGCCGCCTTCTACCTGGAGCGCGGCGTGCAGATGGTGGTCATCAAGCTCGGCGCCGAGGGCGCCTACTGGCGCAATGCGCAGGGCGAGGGCAGGGTGGCCGGCGTACCGGTGCGCGAAGTGGTCGATACGGTGGGCGCTGGCGACGGGTTTGCCGTCGGCGTCATCAGCGGCATGCTGGAAGGCTTGCCGGTGGAGGCGGCCGTGATGCGGGGCAACCGTATCGGCGCCTTTGCCATCCAGGTGGTGGGCGACATGGAAGGGCTGCCGAGCCGTGCCGAGCTGGAGGCCGCGTCCTAGGTGAGCCTAGGCGGAAATTCCCAATTTCCAGGACCCGTTCGGACTGGGTAGGCCCGTCAGGGTCGTATCGAAGACGCGGCGTCGCTGCGCCTTCGATACGCGGCCTTGCCGCTACTCAGTCCGAACGGTAGCTGTTTGTTGATGGGCCTATTGATGGATCAGGTGTCAATTTCACAGGAAAAGCGATGAAGCAGCGTGTAGTGGTGTACAAGACCTTGCCGGACCATTTGACGCAACAATTGCAGGCCGAATTCGACGTCACGCTGTTTGACCGCATCACCGAGGCCAATCGGCCCGCCTTCCTGGAGGCGCTCAAGACCGCTCACGGCATCATCGGCGCCAGCCTGCCGATGACCAATGCCATGCTAGATGGCGCGCCTGAGTTGAAGATCGCCTCGACCATCTCGGTGGGCGTCGACCAGTTCGACCTGGCGTATTTCCGCCAGCGCGGATTGATCCTGGCGCATACCCCGGGTGTGCTCAACGAAGCCACCGCCGACACCATCCTGGCCTTGATCCTGGCCACCGCCCGCCGTGTCGTGGAGCTGGCCGAGTATGCCAAGGCCGGCCAGTGGAAGGGCAGTATCGGCGAAGCCCAGTTCGGCCTGAACGTGCATGGCAAGACCCTGGGCCTGATCGGCATGGGCCGCATCGGCAGCGCCGTGGCGCGGCGCGCCCGTCATGGCTTTGGCATGCCCATCCTATATCACAACACCCGTCCCAATGCCGATGCCGAGCGCGAACTCGGCGCGCGCTACGTCAGCCGCGACGAGCTGCTGGCGCAATCCGACTTCGTCTGCCTGATGCTGCCCCTGACCCCGCAGACCGAGCGCATGATCGGTGCGCGTGAATTCGGCGTGATGAAGCGCAGCGCCATCTTCATCAATGCCTCACGCGGCCGTATCGTCGATGAGGCGGCCATGATCACCGCCTTGCAGGAGCGCACCATCCATGGCGCCGGCCTGGATGTGTTCGAAGTCGAGCCGCTGCCGGCGGATTCCCCTCTGCTGAAGCTCTCCAATGTGGTGGCCTTGCCCCACATCGGCTCGGCCACCCATGAAACGCGGCAAGCCATGGCCGAGCTGGCCGTGGCCAACCTGGTCGCGGGTTTGCGCGGCGAGCCGGTCGCGCATCGGGCGGCATAAGCAGGCGTAAGCAGGCGTAAGCAGGCTGTGTTGCCTGGTGGAACATCAGGTCAGGAAAACCGGGCCTGAAGTTTTGTACACTCCAGAGTTAATTTTTCTTCCGTTCTGTTGGCGGTTTGGTGTATGCTTCCGACATCAAAAAGAACGATCGTGCTAAATTCCGGTGAGCACCTCGTTTTGCTTTTATAATCCTGCGGAAGTTTACGTTTACGTCAATTCCTTTTTGCAAGGGCCATGCGATGAAAGTATTAGTACCAGTCAAGCGCGTCGTGGATTACAACGTCAAGGTGCGCGTCAAGAGTGACGGCAGCGGCGTGGATATCGCCAACGTCAAGATGTCGATGAACCCGTTTGACGAAATCGCGGTGGAAGAAGCCGTGCGCCTCAAGGAAGGCGGCAAGGTCACCGAAGTCATCGCCGTCTCCGCCGGCGTGACCCAGTGCCAGGAAACCCTGCGCACTGCGATGGCCATTGGCGCCGATCGCGGCATCCTGGCTGAAGTCCCAGCCGATGTCGAGCTGCAGCCGCTGGCCGTGGCCAAGATCCTCAAGGCCCTGGCCGAGAAGGAACAGCCGCAGCTGATCATCCTGGGCAAGCAGGCCATCGATGACGACTGCAACCAGACCGGCCAGATGCTGGCGGCCCTGCTGGGCTGGCCGCAAGCCACCTTCGCCTCCAAGGTGGTGCTGGAAGACGGCAAGGTCAGCGTGACCCGCGAAGTGGACGGCGGCCTGGAAACCCTGGCCCTGACCCTGCCTGCCATCATCACCACCGACCTGCGCCTGAACGAGCCGCGTTACGTGACGCTGCCCAACATCATGAAGGCCAAGAAGAAGCAGCTGGACACCGTCAAGCCCGAGGAACTGGGCGTGGACGTCGCCCCGCGCGTGAAGACGCTCAAGGTCGCCGAGCCGCCCAAGCGCAGCGCCGGCGTGAAGGTGCCGGATGTCGCGACCCTGGTCGCTAAACTGAAAAATGAAGCCAAGGTGATCTGATCATGACCGCACTCGTTATTGCCGAACACGACAACGCCAGCCTCAAGGGCAGCACCCTCAACACAATCACCGCCGCCGCCCAGGCCGGTGGCGATGTCCATGTCCTGGTGGCCGGCTCCAACGCCCGTGCCGTGGCCGACGCCGCAGCGCAGGTCGCCGGTGTGACCAAGGTCTTGCTGGCCGATGGCGCGCAATTCGCCGATGGCCTGGCCGAGAACGTGGCCGAACAAGTCCTGGCCATTGCCAAGGATTACAGCCACATCCTGGCGCCCGCCACCGCCTACGGCAAGAACATCCTGCCGCGCGTGGCAGCCCGTCTGGACGTGGGCCAGATCTCCGAAATCACCAAGGTCGATTCGCCCGATACCTTCGAGCGCCCGATCTATGCCGGCAACGCCATTGCCACCGTGCAATCGATCGACGCAATCAAGGTCATCACCGTGCGTACCACCGGTTTCGATCCGGCAGCGCTTGGTGGCTCGGCGGCCGTGGAAAGCATCCCGGCCGTGGCCGATTCGGGCAAGTCCAGTTTCGTCGGCCGCGAGGTCGCCAAGTCGGACCGTCCGGAACTGACCGCCGCCAAGATCATCGTCTCCGGTGGCCGTGGCATGGGTTCGTCGGAAAGCTTCAAGATCCTGGAACCCCTGGCCGACAAGCTCAACGCCGCCATGGGCGCTTCCCGCGCCGCCGTGGATGCAGGCTACGTGCCCAACGACTGGCAGGTCGGCCAGACCGGCAAGATCGTGGCGCCGCAGCTGTACATTGCCGTCGGTATCTCCGGCGCCATCCAGCACCTGGCCGGCATGAAGGACTCCAAGGTCATCGTGGCCATCAACAAGGATGAAGAAGCGCCCATCTTCTCGGTGGCCGACTACGGCATCGTCGGTGACCTCTTCGAGGTCGTGCCGGAGCTGGTCAAGCAGCTCGGCTGAGCAAGCGCATCCAGGTAGTATCCGCCCCGGCTTTCGCCGGGGTGTTTTCATGTACGCAAGGAACGCCGCAAGAGCGTTCCCTATCGGAGGTTGGAGATGAGTTATACCGCGCCCTTGAAGGACATGTTGTTCGTCATGAACGAGCTGGCCGGCTTGTCGGCTGTCAATTCCTTGCCCGGCTGCGAGGATGCCACGCCCGAGACGGCCGAGGCCATCCTGGAAGAAAACGCCAAGTTCTGCAGCGAAGTGATCGCCCCGTTGAATCATGCCGGCGACAAGGAGCCCAGCGCCTGGGCCGATGGCCGTGTCACCACCAGTCCCGGCTTCAAGGAAGCCTTCCGGCAGTTCGGCGAGGCCGGCTGGCAAGGCGTGCAGCATCCGGTGGAATTCGGCGGCCAGGGCTTGCCCAAGCTGGTGGCGACGCCTTGCATCGAGATGCTGAACTCGGCCAACCTCTCCTTTGCGCTGTGCCCGCTGTTGACCGACGGCACCATCGAGGCGCTGATGACGGCCGGCACCCAGCAGCAGAAGGAAACCTACATCGCCAACTTCATCTCCGGCAAGTGGACCGGCACGATGAACCTGACCGAGCCGCAGGCCGGTTCCGACCTGGCCCTGGTGCGCACCCGCGCCGTGCCGGAGGGCGACGGCACCTACAGGATCTTCGGTACCAAGATCTTCATCACCTACGGTGAGCACGACATGGCCGAGAACATCGTCCACCTCGTGCTGGCCCGCACGCCCAATGCGCCCGAGGGCGTGAAGGGCATTTCGCTGTTCATCGTGCCCAAGTTCCTGGTCAATGCCGATGGTTCGCTGGGTGCACGCAACGACGTGCATTGCGTGTCCATCGAGCACAAGCTGGGCATCAAGGCCAGCCCGACTGCGGTGCTGCAGTTCGGCGACCATGGCGGCGCCATCGGCACCCTGGTGGGCGAGGAAAACCGCGGCCTGGAATACATGTTCATCATGATGAACGCGGCGCGCTTCGCCGTGGGCATCCAGGGCTTGTCGGTCTCCGAGCGTGCCTACCAGCAGGCCGTGGCCTATGCCCGTGACCGCGTGCAATCGCGTGACCTGGCCGGTTCCCCCGGCCCTGTGGCGATCATCCACCAGCCGGACGTGCGCCGCATGCTCATGTCCATGCGCGCCCAGATCGAGGCGGCGCGAGCGCTGGCCTATGTGGCGGCGGCAACCTCCGATGCGGCGCACTTCAGCGACGACGAGGCCACCCGCAAATCCAACCAGGCCTTCTACGAATACCTGGTGCCCATCGTCAAGGGCTGGACCACCGAATTGTCCATCGACGTCACCTCCACCGGCGTGCAGGTGCATGGCGGCATGGGCTTCATCGAGGAAACCGGTGCCGCCCAGTATTACCGCGATGCCCGCATCCTGCCTATCTACGAAGGCACCACCGCCATCCAGGCCAATGACCTGGTTGGCCGCAAGACCGTGCGTGATGGCGGTGCGGTGGCCAAGGGCATCATCGGCCAGGTGCGCAAGACCGTTGCCGAGCTGCAGGGCGATGCCGCGCTGGCACCGATCGCCCAGCGCCTGGGCGAGGCCGCCGATGCGCTGGAGCAGGTGGTGGATTACGTGGTGGGCAACGTCAAGAGCGATATCAAGGCGGTCTTCGCCGGCAGCGTGCCTTACCTGAAGATGGCTGGCGTGGTGCTGGGCGGTTGGCAGATGGCGCGTGCTGCTGTCGTGGCGTCGACCAAGCTCAAGTCCGGCGAGGGCGACAGCAAGTTCTATGAAGCCAAGCTGGTCACGGCGCGGTTCTTTGCCGACCAGATCCTGCCGCAGGCGCTGGCCTATCGCACGGCCATCGTCGAGGGTGGCCAGGCGGTGCTGGCACTGGCCGAAGACCAGTTCTGATCCGGTCTTGAAACCGTCAGCCCGGAAGGTCGCATTGGCGGCTTTCCGGGCTGCTGTCTTTCTGGCGAGGGCGGGTGAGTGCGTGCGGACGATCAGCCGAAGGCGCCGCCGGTGAAGAGCAGGTCGAAGCTGCGCGCCAGCAGGGCGATCAAGCCCATGGCGCCCAGGCCCACGGTCAGCACCAGGATCACGGCGAGGATCCAGTGCGATTCGGACTGGCGGCCGCTGCCGGCGTTGTGCCGGGCATCCCATTTGTCATCGGGCGTGAGGCCGATCACCAGCGCCTCCAGGCAGCCGATCAACACCGACAGCACCAGGGGCAGGGCGGTGAACAGTTGCGGCGCCTGCGGCCGGGCACTCATCAGGCCCAGCGACAGCGGGATGGATAGCACGTGCAGCCAGCCTAAGCGGTCGCGCAGGCCATGCAGATAGAAGCGGTGCAGGCCGATACCGCCCAGCGCGGCGGCCATCAGGGTGGTCAGGGTCTTGTTCTTGTGGCGGGGGGATGGGGGCATGCCTGTTGTCTCTTTTTTCTCGTCGGGGCCGTCTGGAGTGAATCCGGCGGCATTGTTGTCGTCAGGGTATCGCCGCAGTATAGCGGAGCCCGGCAGCAACAGGAATTGCCTGCCAGACATGCCGGAAACGGCCATGCTGGCGGGTGGGTGGCCTGTGCTGATGCCATTTGGCATCAGTTTCGGGCGTTTATATAGGCATTTTGCGTTGGATCGCTGCACAAAAGTGGCAAGCAGCTTGCCCGGTCGAGTAGAAGTCCGTTATAATCTGCGGCTTTTCCGTGTCCGTATTCTTACTGGAACCATTATGGTCGTTATTCGTTTAGCTCGTGGCGGCGCCAAGAAGCGCCCCTTCTACAACATCGTTGCAACCGACTCGCGCAATCGTCGCGATGGCCGTTTCATCGAGCGTATCGGCTTCTACAACCCGGTTGCATCGGGCAAGGAAGAAGTCGTGCGTATCGCTGCTGACCGCCTGGCTCACTGGCAAGGCGTTGGCGCACAACTGTCGCCGACCGTTGCTCGCCTGGTCGCTGACGCTGGCAAGAAGGCTGCTGCCTAATCTGGTTTTTCCTGTCTGATTCCGCGCCGGCTTGGCTGGCGCATGGAAGAAGAGCAGGTCTGGCGTATCCATGACTTATCCAGCCCAAGCGGGTTTCTCCGCACCCGACGATCTCGTGACCGTCGGACATGTGACAGGAGCCTACGGTATCCAGGGCTGGATTCGTGTGCGCCCGTATTCTTCAGAGGCGCAAGCCTTGTTGAATGCCAAGACCTGGTGGCTGGAGAAATCCGGCCAGCCCAAGCAGGATGTCGAAGTCATGCAGTCCAAGGAGCACAGCGGCGATGTCGTTGCGCGCCTGACCGGGGTAGCCGACCGCAATGCGGCCGAAGGCATGAAAGGGACGGTGGTCTACATCTCCCGCAAGCACTTCCCGGCGCTGGATGACAACGAGTTCTACTGGGTCGATCTGATCGGCTCGGCGGTGGAAAATCTCCAGGGTGAGGCCCTGGGCGTGGTGTCCGACATGATGGACAACGGCGCCCATCCCATCCTGAAGGTGACGGTCCCGGTGCAGGAAGCTGCAGTGGAGTCCGCAGCCGCCGCTGATGCAAAGTCGAACAAGGGCGCCAAGGAAAAATCCGCGGCCGCACCTGAGCTGCTGATCCCGTTTGTCGACCAGTTCGTCAAGACGGTGCAGCCGAAGGAAAAGAAGATCATCGTCGATTGGGGCATGGATTACTGACTGCGGTCAGTTTTTTCATTTCCGGATCCGGTGCGATCAAGAGATTCAAGAGATACCAGGA
>JAFAMT010000090.1 GCA_019233085.1 Herbaspirillum sp. | reverse complement strand
CGAACTGGCCGAGCGGCGCCTGCGCCAGGCCAAGCGCAAGCTGGCCTCGCTCAATCGCTCGCTGGCCCAGATGGCCTTGCACGACGGCCTCACCAGCCTGGCCAACCGCCGCCATTTCGACCAGACAATGCAAGCCGAGATGAGCCGCGCTGCTTGCCACGGTGGCCAGGTGTCGTTGCTGATGATCGATGTCGATTTCTTCAAGCGCTACAATGACCGATACGGCCACCAGCAGGGCGATCTCTGCCTGAAGAGCATCGCGACGGCGATAGAGAGCTGCGTCAGCCGGCCCGGCGACCTTGCCGCGCGCTATGGTGGCGAAGAATTCGCCGTGATCCTGCCAGGATGTTCGCGGGAAGGGGCACAGCAGATTGCAACCCTGATCTGCGAAACAGTCCGCTCACTGTGTCTGCCACACGAGGGCAATACCGCGGGTGTTGCCACGGTCAGCGTGGGCGTGGCAACCGCCGACAATCCCCCGTCGGCCGATTGCGCCACGCAACTGATCAGTGCCGCCGATGCTGCGCTCTATACGGCCAAGTCCAGCGGCCGGGACCGCGCGGTCTGGTTCGAGACCGACCTCGCAGCGCAAGACCTGGCCGCGTAACCCTGGACCCGTTCAGAAACCTTCCAGCACCACCTTGCCGCGCGCCCGGTTGGACTCCAGCAGGGCATGGGCGCGGCGCAGGTTCTCCACATTGATGCCGCCGAGATGCTCGCCGGTGGTGGTGCGCAACACACCCTCATCGATCAGCGCCGCAACCCGCTCCAGCAGTTCGTGCTGGGCGATCATGTCGGCCGTCTCGAAGAGCGAGCGCGTAAACATCAACTCCCAGTGCAGCGAAATGCTCTTGCGCTTGAGCGGCACCACATCCAGCGTGGCCGGATCATCGATCAGGGCCAGTTGGCCTTGCGGGGCCAGCACCTCGACGATCTGGGCAAAGTGCTGGTCGGTATGGGTCAGGCTGATGACGATGTCCACTGCGCCCAGGCCGATCTGTTCCAGCTGCGGCTGCAGCAGCTGGCTGTGGTCGATCACGTGGTGCGCGCCCAGCTTGGTGACCCAATCGGCGGTCTCGGGACGCGAGGCGGTGCCGATGACGGTCAGCTGCGTGAGCTTGCGCGCCAGTTGCGTCAACATGGAGCCCACACCGCCGGCGGCGCCGATGATCAACAGGCTGCGGCCCTGGCCACCCTGCTCCGGCACGCCCACACGGTCGAACAGCAGCTCCCAGGCGGTGATGGCCGTCAGCGGCAGGGCCGCGGCATCGGCGTATCCCAGGCTGGCCGGCTTGTGTCCGACGATGCGCTCGTCGACCAGCTGCAGCTCGCTGTTGGAACCTGGCCGCGTCAGCGCGCCGGCGTAGAACACCTCGTCGCCGGCCTTGAACAGCGTTACCTCCGAACCCACCGCACGCACCACCCCGGCGGCATCCCAGCCCAGCACGCGCGGCTCCTTGACTGCCACGCCGGCGCGGATCTTGGTATCGACGGGGTTCACCGAAATCGCCCGCACCTCCACCAGCAGGTCACGCGGACCAGGCGTGGGGACGGGCAGGTCGATCTGGATCAGGGCGTCGGGGTGCTCGATGGGCAGACCGTGCTGGAGGTAGGCAATGGCTTTCATGAATAATCCTTTTGACGAAACTGAAGGGAAAAATCGGGGCAAGACATGCCCGGACTTGCATCTTAGGCCGGGCCGCCACGTCGATACAGCAGCCCCGTCCAGAAAGACTTTCCTCTTGAAGATGAAAATGCTCAGCCCGGCAGGTGGCGCTTGATCACCGCCGCCAGCTTGTCGAAGGCACGGGCGATCTCGTCATTGGGCACGCTGGCATAGCCCAGCAGCAAACCGCGCCGCGCGCCACGGGCATGCATGTAGTAGCGCGAGAGCGGACGCACGATGATGCCGGCCTGCAGCGCCTGTTCGCAGATGAGCACGTCGTCGCACTCCGGCGGCAGGCCCAGCACCAGGTGCAGGCCGGCTTCGCCGCCGGTGATGGTCATCTTCTCGCCGAAGTGGCGGTTGATCGAGGCTTGCAGCAGTTGCAGCCGTTCGGCATAGAGTACCCGCATCTTGCGGATGTGCGAGGCGAAATGTCCCTCGGCCATGAAGTCGGCCAGGGTCGCCTGCAGGAACACCTGGCCATTGCGGTATAGCTCGGCGATACCGGTGGAGAAGGCCCGGGCCAGCGACTCCGGCACCACCAGGAAACCGATGCGCAGGCCCGGGAACATGATCTTGCTGAAGGTACCCATGTACAGCACCCGGTCCTGGGTATCCATGCCCTGCAGCGAGGCCAGCGGCCGGCCGCCATAGCGGAATTCGCTGTCGTAGTCATCCTCGATGATCCACACCTTGTGGGTGGCCGCGTACTCCAGCAGCATGCGGCGGCGCGACAGGCTCATCACCATGCCCAGCGGATACTGGTGCGAGGGCGTGGTGCAGATGAAGCGCGGCGGTCGGCGCAGGTTGGCCAGGCGCATGCGCATGCCCTCCTGGTCGACCGCGATCGGCACCGACTGGATGCCCAGTGAATTGAGCACGCTGCGCGTACCCCAGTAGCAGGGGTCTTCCACCCAGGCGCTGTCGCCATGCTCACCCAGCAGCTTGACGACGATGTCGATGGACTGGTGGATGCCGGTGGTGATCAACACCTGCGATGCCGTGCAGTTCACCGAGCGCGCCACCCGCAGGTATTCGGCCACCTGCTCGCGCAGGCCCGCATAGCCGGCGCCGGGACCATAGGTCAGCAAATCCGAATTGGAACGTCGCCAGTGCTTGTTCTGCAGCCGTCCCCAGATCTTGTGCGGCACGCAGGTGACGTCCGGCACGCCGGGCATGAAGGCACCCCATTGCCGCTCGCCCACCCCGGCCTGGCGCGTGAGCATGGCGCCACGCGCGGACAGCTCGGACTTGCCGGAGGGATCGGTCAGCGCCGCGTTGCGCTCGACCGCATCGGGGATCTGGTCCGGGGCGGTATCGGCCACGAAGGTGCCGGCACCGGTGCGGCTTTCCAGGTAACCCTCGGCCAGCAATTGCTCGTAGGCATAGGTGACCGTGTTGCGCGAGGTGCCCAGCTCCACGGCCAGGTCCCGCGAGGACGGCAACTGCATGCCCGCCGGCAGCGTCTGCGCCAGGATGGCCTCGCGGATCAGCTGGTAGATCTGCCGGTTCACGGGGGTAGCGGCAGCAGGTTTCGCTGCGTTGCTCTCGCGGCTGCCGGCCGCACGGCCCTTGGCGCCGGCCACCTTGGACGAGGGACGATTGATGCGCAGCAGCAGATAGTCGGACAGGGAAGCGAGTTTCAAGTGGCACCATCAGATATTTGAAATTGGCTCTATATTACAGTGCCACTTGGGTTTTATATTGTTTCCCGATCCAGGATTTTTCGCGCCGCGATGGCGCCACTCAACGAAGCAAGAACGGAGCAAACAATGACCAGCAAGGCCAGCAACCAAGCGCTGCAAGAACGTAAGAATGCCGCCACCCCGCGCGGCGTGGGCGTGATGTGCGACTTCTACGCCGAACGTGCCATCAATGCCGAGCTGTGGGATGTCGAGGGCCGCCGCTTCATCGACTTCGCCGCCGGCATTGCCGTGTTGAATACCGGCCACCGCCATCCCAAGCTGCTCGACGCCATGCGTGCGCAGATGGAAAAATTCACCCACACCGCCTACCAGATCGTGCCCTACGCCAGCTACGTGGAACTGGCCGAGCGCATCAACGCGGTGACCCCGGGCGACTATCCCAAGAAGACCGCCTTCTTCTCCACCGGCGCCGAAGCCGTGGAAAACGCCATCAAGATCGCCCGCGCCCACACCGGCCGTCCGGCCGTCATCGCCTTCGCCGGCGGCTTCCATGGCCGTACCATGATGGGCATGGCGCTGACCGGCAAGGTGGCGCCGTACAAGCTGGGCTTCGGCCCCTTCCCGGGCGAAGTGTTCCACGCGCCCTACCCCAGCGCGCTGCACGATATCAGCAGCGAAGACGCGCTGGAGGCCGTCAAGGGACTCTTCAAGAGCGACGTCGACCCCAAGCGCGTGGCGGCCATCATCCTGGAACCGGTGCAGGGCGAAGGCGGCTTCTACGCCGCCCCGACCGAGTTCATGCGCGGCCTGCGCGCGCTGTGCGACGAGCATGGCATCCTGCTCATCGCCGATGAAGTGCAAAGCGGCTATGGCCGCACCGGCAAGCTCTTCGCGATGGAACACTACGACGTCCTGCCCGACCTGATCACCATGGCCAAGAGCCTGGCCGGCGGCATGCCGCTGTCGGCCGTCAACGGTCGCGCCGAGATCATGGATGCCCCCGCCCCCGGCGGCCTGGGCGGCACCTACGCCGGCAACCCGCTGGCCGTGGCTTCGGCCCTGGCCGTGCTGGACGTGATGGCTGAAGAAAACCTGGTGGCGCGCGGCGCCCGCCTGGGCGACAAGCTCAAGGAACACCTCAACGAACTGCGCTCGGCCGTGCCGCAGATCGCCGAAGTGCGCGGCGTGGGCGCGATGGTGGCCGTCGAGTTTCTCGACCCGGTCAGCGGCAAGCCCGATGCCGACTACGCCAAGAAGGTCCAGCAACACGCACTGCAACATGGCCTGCTGCTGCTGACCTGCGGCAGCTACGGCAACGTCATCCGCTTC
The DNA here is from genome assembly GCA_019233085.1 of Herbaspirillum sp. Lineage (GTDB taxonomy): Bacteria > Pseudomonadota > Gammaproteobacteria > Burkholderiales > Burkholderiaceae_D > Herbaspirillum. The sequence goes on along the minus strand of JAFAMT010000090.1, from coordinate 11,346 downwards.
TTGTTCCCGCTGACGATTCCCGATAACGTCATGGATGAGGCACTGGGCATCCTGGCTGCGGCGATGAAGCTGGCCTGAGTCTTGCATTGCACCAAGCTGTTAGAGAAACACATTGGGTAGACGGGCCGGGCGAAGAATCCGGCTCCGCGTAAAAGAGAGGACGAATGATGGCAGCTTATGCAATGAAGCAGGCGGTGCAGGATGCTGCACCCGCACGCGGCGAGCACAGCGATACGCTGGTGCAGTTCTGTGGCGTGAAGAAGACCTATGACGGCGAGAACCTGATCGTCAAGAACCTCGACCTCGATATCCGCCGCGGCGAATTCCTCACGCTGCTGGGCCCCTCGGGCTCGGGCAAGACCACCTGCCTGATGATGCTGGCCGGTTTCGAATTTCCCACCGGCGGCGAGATCCGCCTGGACGGCCAGTTGCTCAACCGGGTGCCACCACACAAGCGCAACATCGGCATGGTGTTCCAGAATTACGCACTGTTCCCGCACATGACCATTGCCCAGAACGTGGCCTATCCGATGTCGGTGCGCAAGATGGATCGCGCCACCCGCGAAGCCAAGGTCAAGCAGGCACTGGACATGGTGCAGATGGGCAAGTTCGGCGATCGCTATCCGACCCAGCTTTCGGGCGGCCAGCAGCAACGCGTGGCACTGGCGCGCACGCTGGTGTTCGATCCGCAACTGGTGCTGATGGACGAACCGCTGGGCGCGCTGGACAAGCAACTGCGCGAACACATGCAGCTCGAACTGAAGGCCCTGCACAAACGCCTGGGCGTGACCTTCGTCTACGTCACCCACGACCAGAGCGAAGCACTCACCATGTCCGACCGCGTGGCCGTGTTCGACCAGGGCGTGATCCAGCAACTGGCACCGGTGACCGAGCTCTATGAATATCCCGACAACCAGTTCGTTGCCAACTTCATCGGCGACAACAACCGCTTCAGGGGCAGCGTCGAATCGGTGCAGGGCGAGCACTGCAGCCTGCGCCTGGCCGACGGCACCGTGCTGAGCGGCCTAAACGTACACCGCGCCCATGCCGGCCAGGCCGTCACGGCCTGTGTGCGTCCCGAACGCATCCGCCTGGCTGCCGGCGGCAGCGCCGAACCCAATACGGTACGCGCCACCATCGCCGGCCTGATCTACTTCGGCGATCACGTGCGGGTGCGTTGCACCGTCACGGGGCAGGAGGATTGCTTCGTCAAGCTCTCGCTGTCCGACCCGGCGCTGGCGGGATTGACCGAGGGCAGCGGCGTGGTGCTGCATATTGCGCAGGATCGCCTGCGCTGTTTCCTCTGATGCCCTGATTCCTTCTTTCTGCCTATCCCTTTTAGTTAGTTTTTTGTTTCGCCTTACCTTGAAGTTGCAGTTCCATTTGTTAGTTTTCCAGGCAACGCAGATTGCCCCGCAGTCCGATCCAACTCAACACTGTCAACAAGCACGATAACCAACGAGGAACAACAATGAAACGCCTGACACCCGCCCTGCTGTCCCCGCTCGCCCTGGGCCTGCTGCTTTCCGGCGCGGCCTCCGCCGCTGAACTGACCCTGGTCAACTTCGGCGGCGCCAATGGCAACGCGCAGAAGGTCGCCTACGTCGAACCCTTCCAGAAGAGCACCGGCACCAAGGTCGTGACCGCCGAATTCAACGGTGAACTGGCCAAGGTCAAGGCCATGGTCGAAGCCAAGAAGGTCAGCTGGGACGTGGTGGAAATCGATGGCGGCGATCTCAATCGCGCCTGTGATGATGGCCTCATCGAAAAGCTGGACCTGGCCAAGACCATCAAGAAGGATGACTACATCCCCGAAGCCACCGTCAGCGAGTGCGGCGTGGGCGCCTTCGTCTGGTCCACCGTGCTGGCCTACAACGCCGACAAGCTCAAGACCGCACCGACCGGCTGGGCCGATTTCTGGGACACCAAGAAATACCCCGGCAAGCGCGGCATGAAGAAGAGCGCCCAGTACAACCTGGAGTTCGCCCTGATGGCCGACGGCGTGCCGACCAAGGACGTCTACAAGGTGCTGGCCACCAAGGAAGGCGTGGAGCGCGCCTTCAAGAAGCTGGACCAGTTGAAGCCCAACATCCAGTGGTGGGATGCGGGCGCCCTGCCGGCCCAGTTCCTGGCCTCGGGTGACGTGGTCATGGCCAACGCCTACAACGGCCGCATCGATGCCGCCCAGCGCGAAGGAAAGAACCTCAAGGTGGTCTGGACCGGCAGCGTCTACACGCTGGATTACTGGGTGATCCCCAAGGGTTCGCCGAACAAGGCTCTGGCCGAGAAGTTCATCAGCTTCGCCAGCCAGCCCGAGAACCAGAAGGTCTATGCCAACAACATCGCCTACGGCCCCGTCAACAAGGGCGCCCTGAAGCTGCTGGACGCCAAGACCCTGGACAACCTGCCGACCTCGCCTGGCAATGCCAAGGACGCGGTGCAGCTGAGCCTGCAGTTCTGGACCGACCACGGCGAGGAACTGGAACAACGCTTCGCTGCCTGGGTCGCGAAGTAAGAGGCCCCATGCAGCTGCGCGCTCCCACTCCCGTTCGTCCTGAGTAGCGGCGTAGCCGCGTATCGAAGGCGCCCACCTCTGTGCGCCTTCGATACGGCCCTTGCAGGGCCTACTCAGTCCGAACGGGAGCGGGTATTGCAGCAGCAGTTGCATGCGTCCCGCAACGGCGCGCTGATTTCCAAGAACCGTTGTGTTGAAACTGCTGCCACCGGATTACCGAGACATGACCACCATCGCCACCCGCTCCCCTGCCGCCATGCCCCTGGCCGAACCCGATCCGCAGCAACTCAAGCGCGACCTGCGCGCCGCCCAGAACCGCAAACGGCTGGGCGCGCTGGCGCTGATTGCACCGCTGGCCATCTTCCTGCTGCTGACCTTCGTCGCGCCCATCGTGGCGCTGCTGCAGCGCGCCGTGGAAAACCCGGAAGTGGCCACCACCCTGCCGCACACCGTGGCGGTGCTGGCCAAGTGGGACCGCAAGGCCGCCCTGCCCGACCAGGCCTACGCGGCGCTGGCCGAAGACCTGGCGCGCGCCAAGGAAGACACCACCGCCGGCAACCTGGCACGCCGCATCAATATCGAAATGCCGGGCTCGCGCTCGCTCATCATGGGCACCACGCGCGCCATGCCGCTGCGCGATGGCGAGGGCAAGCCCCTGGCCCCGGCCGCCGCGCGCGAGGCCATCATCGCCATCAACGCGCAATGGGGACAAGCGGATGTCTGGCGCGTGATCGCCCAGAACGGCTCGGTCTATTCCCCCTATTACCTGCTGGCCTCGCTGGACCTGCGCCAGAACGTATTCGGCGACATCGAGGCGGTCAGCCCGGACGCCGCCATCTACCGCACCATCTTCGGCCGCACGCTGTGGATGAGCGCGGTGGTGACCTTCATCACCCTGCTGCTGGCCTATCCGCTGGCCTACTGGCTCTCCACCATGCAGGAGCGTCGCGCCAACCTGTTGATGATCCTGGTGCTGATTCCCTTCTGGACTTCCATCCTGGTGCGGGTGGCCGCCTGGATCGTGCTGCTGCAGTCCGAAGGCCTGGTCAACAAGGCCCTGATGCTGGCGGGCCTGACGCAGTCGCCGCTGGAACTGGTGTTCAACCGGGTCGGCGTGTACATCTCGATGACCCACATCCTGCTGCCCTTCATGATCCTGCCGCTCTACAGCGTCATGAAGTCGGTGCCGCCGACCTACCTGAAGGCCGCCGTCTCGCTGGGTAGCCATCCCTTCGCCGCGTTCTGGCGCGTGTATGTGCCGCAGACCTATCCGGGCGTGGGGGCGGGCGTGCTGCTGGTGTTCATCATGGCCGGCGGCTACTACATCACGCCGGCCCTGCTGGGTGGACCCAACGAGCAGATGGTGAGCTACTTCATCGCCTACTTCATCAATACCACCATCAACTGGGGCATGGCCTGCGCGCTGGGTGCGCTGCTGTTGGCCGCCACGCTGGTGCTGTATGGCGTCTATCGCCGCTTTGCCAAGGTCGACGTGGCCATCGGTTGATACCAGCCCAGTCCACCACCAGAATCACGGAGAACGCCATGACCAAACCGCCCCTGTTCCCCCCCTACACCTCGCTCGTCGAACGGGCCTGGTTCTTTGCCTCGCGCAGCTTCAACCTGCTGGTGCTGCTGTTCCTGGTGCTGCCCATCTTGGTGATGATCCCGCTGTCGTTCTCCGACAGCAGCTTCCTGATGTATCCGATCAAGGGTTTCTCGCTGCGCTGGTACCAGAACCTGTTCGCCTCCGATGACTGGATCCGTGCCGCCAAGAACAGCTTCATCGTGGCCCCGGCGGCGACCGTCATCGCCACCGTCCTGGGGACGCTGGCCGCCGTCGGCCTGAACAAGTCCGACTTCCGTGGCAAGGGCATCCTGATGGCCGTGCTGATCTCACCCATGATCGTGCCGGTGGTGGTGGTGGGCGTGGGCGTGTACATGTTCTTCGCCCGTATCGGCCTGGCCGACAGCTATCTCGGCCTGATCCTGGCGCATGCCGCGCTGGGTGCGCCCTTCGTGGTGACCACGGTACTGGCCACGCTGCAGGGCTTCAACCACAACCTGGTGCGCGCCAGCCTGAGCCTGGGGGCCAGCCCGCTGCGTACCTTCTTCCGCATCACCCTGCCGGTGATCGCGCCGGGCCTGATCTCGGGGGCACTGTTCGCCTTTGCAACTTCCTTCGACGAAGTCGTTCTCACCCTCTTTGTGGCCGGCCCCGAGCAAGCCACGCTGCCGCGCCAGATGTTTGCCGGCATCAAGGACAACATCAGCCCGACCATTGCCGCGCTGGCGACCATCCTGATCATTTTCTCGACCTGCCTGCTGCTGGCCCTGGAGTGGCTGCGCGGGCGCAACAAGGCGGCGGCCCGCTTCTGAGCCGCGCCTTTTCAACGGAGACCCTACATGCTGCAACTCAAAGACCCTTCCCTGCTGCGCCAGCAAGCCTATGTCAACGGCGCTTGGTGCGACGCCGACGGTGGCGCCACGCTGGCGGTGCATAATCCGGCCAATGGCGAGCTGGTGGGCCACGTCCCGCTGATGGGCGCGGCCGAGACGCGCCGTGCCATCGAGGCCGCCAACGCCGCCTGGCCGGCCTGGAAGAAGAAGACCGCCAAGGAACGCAGCACCATCCTGCGCCGCTGGTACGAGCTGATGCTGGCCCATGCCGATGACCTGGCCCTGATCATGACCACCGAACAAGGCAAGCCGCTGGCCGAGGCGCGTGGCGAGATCGGCTATGCCGCCTCCTTCATCGAATGGTTTGCCGAGGAAGGCAAGCGCACCTACGGCGACACCATTCCCTCGCCCTCGCCGACCAGCCGCATCGTGGTCGTCAAGGAAGCCATCGGCGTCTGTGCCGCGATCACGCCGTGGAACTTCCCGGCCGCGATGATCACCCGCAAGGCCGGGCCGGCCCTGGCCGCCGGCTGTCCGATGGTCTTGAAGCCGGCCGAAGCCACGCCCTTCTCGGCCCTGGCCCTGGCGGTGCTGGCCGAGCGCGCCGGCATCCCGGCGGGCATCTTCAGCGTGGTCACCGGTGCACCCAAGGAAATCGGCGCCGAGATGACCTCCAACCCCATCGTGCGCAAGATCAGCTTCACCGGCTCCACTGCGGTGGGCAAGCTGCTGATGCAACAGAGTGCCTCCAGCATCAAGAAGCTGTCGCTGGAGCTGGGTGGCAATGCCCCCTTCATCGTCTTCGACGACGCCGACCTGGATGCGGCCGTGGAAGGCGCCATCGCCTCCAAGTACCGCAACGCCGGCCAGACCTGCGTATGCGCCAACCGCATCTATGTGCAGGATGGCGTCTACGAGGCCTTCGCCGCCAAGCTGGTGGCGGCCGTGCAAAAGCTCAAGGTCGGTGATGGCCTGGAGAACGGCGTCACCCAGGGTCCGCTGATCAACGAACAGGCCGTGCAGAAGGTCGAGCAGCACGTCGCCGATGCGGTCGAAAAAGGCGCGCGCGTGCTGCTGGGCGGCAAGCGCCATGCGCTGGGCCATGGTTTCTTCGAGCCCACCGTGCTGGCCGACGTCACCCCGGCCATGCGAGTGGCGCGGGAAGAGACCTTCGGCCCGATGGCGCCGCTGTTCCGCTTCAAGACCGATGAAGAAGCCGTAGCCCTGGCCAACGATACCGAGTTCGGCCTGGCCAGCTATTTCTACTCGCGCGACATCGGCCGCATCTGGCGCGTGGCCGAAGGCCTGGAATCGGGCATGGTGGGCATCAATACCGGCCTGATCTCCAACGAAGTGGCACCGTTTGGCGGCGTGAAGCAATCGGGGCTGGGGCGCGAGGGATCGCACTACGGCATCGATGACTATCTGGTGGTGAAGTACCTGTGCATGGGTGGGATCTGATCCCGCCACGACTGTTCTCTTAGTTTTCCCGTCCAGCAGGATGATCTGCCGGCATGTTTCCCGCCGCACCGCTGTTTGTCAGCCGTGCGGCGCTGCTGCATGAGCACGCGCCGCAAAGCCTCGTCAGGCCTGGACCAACGGGATCTGACATAAGCAATCCGAATGTGAAGAATTCAAAAAGCTAATTTTTCTTATGAGCGCCGCAGTCGTATAAATCCAGTTCACCCACAACATCAACATCCACAACAGGGAGCCTGGAACCATGCACACTGCAACCGCCACACCCCGGCACCAGCCGGTACGCGCTTCACTGGCCGCCTTCGTCGGCACCATGATCGAATGGTATGACTTCTACATCTACGCCATGGCCTCGGCCCTGGTGTTCGGCAAGCTGTTCTTCCCTACCACCAATGGCTTCTACGGCACGCTGGCGTCCTTCGGCACCTTTGCCGTGGGCTTCCTGGCGCGTCCGCTGGGGGGCGCGGTGTTCGGTTATATCGGCGACCGCGTGGGCCGCAAGAAGTCGCTGGTGGTCACGCTGCTGATGATGGGGTCGGTGACGGTCTTGATCGGCCTCTTGCCGACCTATGCCAGCATCGGCGTGTGGGCGCCGGTGGCGCTGGTGGCGCTGCGCTTCATCCAGGGCATTGCCGTGGGCGGCGAATGGGGTGGCGCGGTACTGATGGCCAGCGAGCATTCGCCGGATCGCAGCCGCCGCACCTTCCTGGCCTCCTTCGCGCAACTGGGCAGCCCGGCCGGCCTGATCCTGGCTACGCTGATGTTCAAGCTGGTCAGCGGGTTGGACAATGCGGTCTTCCTCGACTGGGGCTGGCGCCTGCCCTTCCTGGTGAGCGCGCTGTTGCTGGCGGTGGGCTTTGCCATTCGCCTGTCGGTGCAGGAGTCGCCCGACTTCCTGGCCGAGCAGGCGCGGCGTGCCAGCCTGCCGGCCCGCTCCGCCAAGCCCGAGAGCGCGCCGCTGGGCCAGGTCCTGCGCGGCGCCCCGGGGCTGCTGGCGCTGGCCATCGGTGCCAATGTGCTGGGCATTGCCGGGTTCTACTTCACCAATACCTTCATGCTGGTCTACACCACGCAATACCTGCAATTGCAGCGCGCGCTGGTGCTCAACTGTCTCCTGGTGGTGTCGGTGATGCAGTTCTTCATCACGCCGCTGGCCGCGTACCTGGCAAGGCGCATCGGCAACCATCGCTTCCTGGTCTCGGTGGCGGCACTGTCGGTGCTGTCGCCCTATGCGATGTTCTGGCTGGTGGACATGGGGTCGCTGACCACGGTCACCCTGGGCGTGGGCGTGGCGGTGCTCTTCATCGGCGCCTACTACGCGGTCATCGCCGGCTTCGTCAGCGAAGCCTTCCCGACCCGCATCCGCTACACCGGCATCTCGATGGCCTACCAGGTCTCGGGGGCGATCTTCGGTGGCTTGACGCCACTGCTGGGGACGGTACTGGCCGAGAAATTCCAGGGCCACTGGTGGCCGCTGGCGCTGCTGTTCTCGGGCATCTCGCTGCTGTCCATGCTGTGCGTCTCTCGCCTGGGTGCGCAGCATGAGCGCCTGGTGGCGCCGTCCGCACGCGCTCAGGAGGTCTGATGAAAACCTTTTATCATCCCGACCAGAAACTGCACCACCCGCAAAGCTATTACTCGCGCGGCAAGATGCGCGTACCCCAGGAAGTCCCGCAACGCCTGGATGAGCTGGCGGCCATCGCCACCACCCTGGGCTTTGAAGTGCAAGCGCCGCCGGACGCCGGCGCAGCCGCCATCGGCGCGGTGCATGCGCTGGATTACCTGCAGTTCCTGCAGGATGCCCATGGACAATGGAAGGGCTTGCCCGAGGACTGGGGCGACGAGGTGGTCTCCAACATCTTCGTGCGTTCGCCCAATCCCTTGCGAGGGGTGCTGGCCAAGGCGGCGCACTACCTGGCCGACGGCAGCTGCCCGGTGGGGCCGCAGACCTGGCAGTCGGCCTACTGGTCGGCGCAATGCGCCATCGCCGGGGCGCAGGCCCTGCTCGATGGCCAGCGCCACGCGTATGCGCTGTGCCGTCCACCCGGCCACCATGCGCGGCGCGACGCCGCCGGCGGTTTCTGCTACCTCAACAACGCCGCCATCGCCGCGCAGATGCTGAGCCAGCGCCATCGGCGCGTGCTGGTGCTCGATACCGACATGCACCACGGCCAGGGCATCCAGGAGATCTTCTACGATCGCCGTGACGTGATGTACGTCTCCATCCACGGCGACCCGGAGAACTTCTATCCGGTGGTGGCCGGCTTCGAGGACGAGCGCGGTAGCGGCGAGGGCCATGGCTACAACCTCAACCTGCCCATGCCGCATGGCGCGCCGGAGTCGGTCTTCTTCGAGCGGCTGGAGCAGGCCTGCCGCGCCATCACCCTGTACCAGCCGGAGGTGCTGGTGCTGAGCCTGGGCTTCGACATCTTCGAGAAGGATCCGCAGGCCGTGGTGGGGGTGAGCGCGGCCGGCTTCGAGCGGCTGGGGCGCGCCGTGGGGGCCTTCGGGCTGCCCACGCTGGTGGTGCAGGAAGGCGGTTACTATATCGCCGGGTTGCAAGACAATGCGGCGCGCTTCTTCGCCGGACTGGCGCATCCCTGACCTGGCCCACTCATCCTTCGCTCGCCCATGAACGCCGACCCTGCCAGCTTTCGCCCGCTCCCTCCCGCGCCGGCCGCGCCTTCCTCCGAACGCATGGACTGGAACCTCCTGCGCACCTTCATGTTCGTGGTGCAGGAGCGCGGGGTCGGCCGTGCCGCCGCCACGCTGTGCCTGAGCCAGCCGGCGGTGAGCCAGGCACTGCGGCGGCTGGAAGAGACCGTGGGCGGGGTGCTGCTGCACCGGCGTCACGGCGAGTTCCGCCTCACCCCGCTGGGCGAGGAGATCTATGCCGTGGCGCGCGAGATGTATGGCATGGTGGCGCGCATCGACGGTGCCGCCGGCCAGGCCGGCGAGGATGTGGCGGGCAGCTTGCGGCTCTTGCTGATGAGCCGGGTGCAGAGTGTGGCCTATGACGATTTCCTGGCGTATTTCCATCGCCGCTATCCCCGGGTGGAATTTCGCATCGAGGTCATGCAGAGTGCCGCCATCCTCGACGCGCTGGCCAAGGGCAGCAGCGCACTGGGCCTGTGCCTGTGTCGCAAGCCGGTAGAAAAGCTGGAGCGGCGACTGTTCCTGCGCCATCGCTATGTGATCGTATGCGGGCGCCATCACCCGCTGTTCGGCCAGCGCAATGTCAGCATGGCCGAGCTGCTGGTGCAGAACTTCGTCTGCTTCGCCAGCGACCAGCTGGGCGACACGCTCTCGCCCCTGACCGTGTTCCGCGACCAGCAGGGCTTTACCGGCCACATCGCCGGCACCTCGCCGCACGTGGAAGAAATCCGCCGCATGGTGGTGGCCGGCGTGGGCCTGAGTTTCCTGCCCGAGCACCTGATCCGCCAGGACGTGGCCGACGGCCAGTTGAAGGTCTTGCCGCTGGGTGGCCCGGTGGCGGAGATCGATGTCTTCCTGACCTGGCATCGCCAGCGCAAGCTGACGGTGCCGGAGCAGGCCTTCCTGGCGTCTTTCGAGCGCTTCCTGCAACGCGTGCCGCTGGAAGCGCGCACGGCCTGAAGCGCCCCGCCCAGCCGCGCCGCTAACCGCCCAGGTGGCCGGCCGCGCCGGCAATGCGAAACACCCCGACCGCGCTGGCCAGTTCCCGCGCCTGCTGCTGCAAGGCTCCCGCTGCGGCGCTGGCCTGCTCCACCAGGGCGGCATTCTGCTGCGTGCCCTGGTCAATCCTGGCCACGGCCAGGTGGATCTGTTCGATGCCCTGGCGTTGCGCGTGACTGCTGTCGGCGATGGCGGCGACGATCTGGCTGACTTCGCCAATGCTGCCCGTGATGCGCAGCATGGTGGCGCCGGCCTCGTGCACCAGGCGGCTGCCGGTGGCGACCTTGTCGACGGTGTCGCCGATCAAGCCCTTGATCTCGCGTGCGGCGCTGGCCGAACGCTGGGCCAGCGTGCGCACCTCGGCGGCGACCACGGCAAAGCCGCGCCCCTGCTCGCCGGCGCGTGCCGCCTCCACTGCGGCGTTCAGGGCCAGGATGTTGGTCTGGAAGGCGATGCTGTCGATCACCGTGATGATCTCGACGATCTCGCGCGAGGCGCCGTCGATGGCCCGCATGGTGTCGATCACCTGGCTCACCGCACGCTGGCCGTCGGCGGCCACCCCGGCTGCCTGTTGCGCCATGCCATTGGCCTGCTGCGCCGCCTCGGCGTTCTCGCGCACGGCCTCGGTGAGCCTGGCCATGGAGGCGGCGGTCTCTTCCAGCGAGGCGGCCTGGCTCTCGGTGCGTTGAGACAGGTCGCGGTTGCCGTTGCCGATCTCGGCCGAGGCGGTGGCGATGGCATCGGTGCTGTGGCGCACCTTGGAGACGATGTGGACCAGGTTGGCATGCATGGTCGCCAGGGCCTGCATCAACTTGCCGGTTTCATTGTTGCCGGCGGCGCCGATGGACTGTCCCAGGTCGCCGTCGGCCACGCGCACGGCAATGCTGACGGCCTGCTGCAGGGGCCGCGAGATGGCCCGCACCAGCAGCACGGCCATGAGCACGGCAAAGAGCAGGCCCGCGCACATGGCCGCCACGCAGGCAACGAAGACGAGGTGGTAGCGCTGCTGCGAACGGGCATAGATGGCCTCGCCACGTTCGCGTTGCAGGGCGATGAGCTGCGTCATCGGCACGCTGGCACGCGCATGCAGCGGTGCCAGGTTCTGGCTGTAGAGTTCGGTGGCACCGGGGATGTTGAGGGCCGCCACCGCTTCCATGGCCGGCAGCACCCCCTGCTTCTTGAGCTGCTCGTAGGCTTGCGTGAATTGTGTGGCCAGCTGGCGTTCCTGCTCATCCTCCAGCCCGGCCTGGGTGGCCTGCCAGGCCTGCTCGCCCTCCTTCAGGGCAAGCTGCAGGGCC
>JAFAMT010000066.1 GCA_019233085.1 Herbaspirillum sp. | reverse complement strand
GCGTTGACCCTGCGTCCGCCCATCGTCAACGGTTATGTCTATCTCGACAGCAGCCACACCCGCGTGCGCGCCGACGATGGCAGTTCGGCCGGCGTGGCCGGGTGGACCGTCAAGCTGACCCGCGCCGGTACCCTGATCTGCACGGTCACCACCGACGCCAACGGCTTCTACCAGTTCGACAACCTGCATTGCCCGGGTTACGAAGTATCGGGCCTGCCGACCGGCAGCAACTTCATGATCAGCTTCTCGCGCAACGGCAATGTGTTGCCGCAGATGCCGACCTCGGGTGACAACCGTGGCACCACCAACACGGGTGGCACCATCACCGGCATCACCCTGGCGGCAGCGGACCAGGTGGTGGAGCAGAACCTGCCGCTGGACCCCTCCGGCGTGGTGTATGACTCCCAGACCCGCAAGCCCGTGGCCGGCGCCACCGTGACCATCTCCGGTCCAGCCGGCTTCAATCCGGCGGTCAACCTGGTGGGTGGCAATGCCAGCCAGGTCACCGGCAGCGACGGCTTCTACCAGTTCCTGCTGCAGAATGCCTTCCCGGCCGGTGTCTATACGCTGACCGTGACCAGCCCGGCCGGCTACCTGCCGGGCGTCTCCGGCAGCATGCCGCCCTGCAATGGCACGGTGACCGTGGGTGCCGTCCCCAATCCGGCGCTGGTCCAGGCCAGCAACACCGCGCCGGCGACCTCGGTGGCGCTGGCCAATCCGGCCGCCTGCGTGGGCATCGTCGCTGGCGGCGCCGCCACCACGCAGTACTACCTGAGCTTCTTCATCAGCGGGGTGTCCTCGGACATCCTCAACAACCATATTCCGCTGGACCCGGGCAACGGCGACGTGATCACCGTCATCAAGAGCACGCCGATGATCAACGTCTCGCGTGGCGACCTGGTGCCTTACACCATCACCGCCATCAACAACAAGGCCTATGCCATCCCGGGCGTGACCGTGCGCGACCAGATCCCGGCCGGCTTCAAGTACCGCAGCGGCAGCGCCACCTACAACGGCGCGCGTGCCGAGCCTGCTGTCAGCGGCCGCACCCTGAGCTGGACCGGCCAGAACTTCGCCGCCAACGAGAAGAAGGTTTATCGCCTCATCCTGGTGGTGGGCACCGGCGTGGGTGACGGCACCTACACCAACCAGGCCTGGGCCGCCAACAGCAGCAACACGCTGCTCTCGCGCATCGCCGAAGCCCAGGTGCGCATCGTGCCCGACCCGACCTTCGATTGCCCGGACATCATCGGCAAGGTCTTCGATGACCGCAACGCCAACGGTTACCAGGACCAGGACGAACCCGGCATCCCCGCAGTACGCGTGGTGACCCCGCGCGGCCTGCTGGTGATGACGGATTCGGAAGGGCGCTTCCACGTCCCTTGCCCGGATACCCCCAACCAGGATCGCGGCTCCAACTTCGTGATGAAGCTCGATGAGCGCACCCTGCCCAGCGGCTATCGCCTCACCACCGAGAACCCGCGCGATGTGCGCATCACCCGCGGCAAGGTCACCAAGCTCAACTTCGGCGCAACGATCCATCGCGTGGTGCGCCTGGAACTGTCGGACGCCGCCTTCGTCGACGGCCAGACCGCGTTGCAGCCGCAATGGCAGCAGCAGATGTCGGCCCTGCCCGAACAGCTCAAGCAGCGTCCCTCCGTGGTGCGCCTGGCCTACCAGCGCGGCAGTGTCGCCGGCGATCTGGTGCGCGCACGCATGGAAGCGATACGCCAGCGCATCCAGGATGACTGGCACGCACAGAAGGGGGCTTACACGCTGAACATCGAAATCGAGGACGCACAATGAAAACAGGACGCCGCCCAACCCAGGTTGCCGCGCTGCGCGCCAAGAAGCTGGCCGTCACATTGAGCGCGGCAGGCCTGGTCTGCCTGCCGGTCGCCGCGCAGGAAGCCACGCAGGGGAGCACACCGGATAACAGCACCGCCCTGCGCGGCAAGATGCTTGATCGCAGCCGCACGCTGGTGGAGGCCGTGGCACCCAATACCGAGACCCAGTCGCCGCAGTTCGACGCACTCTCGCCCTCGTCGCTGACCGATGGCCAGCAGCGCGTGATGCTGGAAACCGTCGCGCCGCAGGGCCAGGCGCAAGGCGAGATGAAGATGATGGACGAGGGCGGCAGCAGCTACTTCGCCTCCGGCCGCGCCGAACTGACACCGCGCTCGGTGGCCATGCTGGCTGACCTGGCCGCATCGCTGCGGGGCAAGCGCGATATCCATATCGAAGTCATCGGTCACACCGACAGCCAGCGCATCGTGAGTTCGCCCTATCCGACCAACCAGGCGCTGTCGCAGGGGCGTGCGCTGGCGGTGGCGGCTTTCCTGCGCCAGCGTCTGCAGTTGCCGGCCGAGGCCTTCAGCGTGGCCGGCCGGGGTGAATCGCAACCGGTAGCCAGCAACGACAGCGCCGAGGGCATGGCCCGCAATCGCCGTGTCGAACTGCGCGTGTGGTATCGCGAAGAACCGGTCGCAGTCAGTCGGGAAAAGCGCATCGACAACGATGCCTGCGCCGTCAATCCGGTCGCCAGCGACATGCCGTTTTCGGTGACCATCGACGGTCAGCCGGTGGACCTGAACCACCGCGCCCAGGAGGCCGACCGCCAGCGTTGTGTGGACGTGGCGTTGGAGAAGGCCGATATCCAGATCAAGTTCGACCCCCTCAACACCGTACCGGCCCTCAATGTCTGGGTGGCCCCCAGCACCGTTGCGCGCAATCGCGAGATCTATTTCGGCACCTGGAGCAACTACCTGTGGTGGCAGAAGAAGGCCGAGTTGCGCATCTTCGCCAAGGGCCAGAACGCCCAGCAGACACCGCTGGCCGTGGTGCCGTTCGCCCCCGGCAATGCCGTGCAATGGCAGGCGCCGGCCAATGCGCCCGACGAGCTGAGCTACCTGGTGCGGGTGATCGACCAGGACGGCAACTTCGACGAAACCCTGATGAAGCCGCTGCGCCTGGCCGAGCGTGCCGCGCCGGCGCCGGATGCACAACACCTGCGACGCGAGCAGCTGGCCGGCTATGGCGAATCCAGCCTGTCGCTGCGCAACATCCCGGCGCGTGGCGGCTCGGTCACCATCAGCGGCGAACACGTGCAGAACGGCGACAGCATCGCTGCCATGGGCATGCCCATTCCGGTGGATGAGCAGGGCAAGTTCGTCATGCGCCAGATCCTGCCGCCGGGTCCGCACCAGGTCGAGGTGGCGCTACGCCATGCCGACGGCAAGACCGCCATCTTCCGGCGCAACCTGTCGGTGGCCGACACCGACTGGTTCTATTTCGTCGTGGGCGACCTCACCGTCGGCCAGGACCGCACCACCGGCCCGGCACAACTGGTCACCACCGATACCAGTCACTACGACAATTCGACCTGGGTCGATGGCCGTGGCGCCTTCTACCTCAAGGGCAAGATCAAGGGCGAATACCTGCTCACCGCCAGCGCCGATACCGGCGAGCAGCCGCTGCGTGACCTGTTTTCCAATTTCCAGACCAAGGATCCGAACTACCTGCTGCGGCGTATCGATCCCAACCGTTACTATCCGGTCTATGGTGACGACAGCACCATCACCGACGATGCACCGACCCAGGGCCGCTTCTTCGTCAAGCTGGAGAAGGACAGCTCCTACGTCATGTGGGGTAACTTCCAGACCGCCTGGACCGGGACCGAACTGACCCAGTTCAGCCGCGGCCTGTACGGTGCCAACCTGGTGTGGAATTCCCAGGACACCACCCGTTACGGCGAAAAGCGCAGCAGCGTCAACGCCTTCGTGGCCGACCCCGGCACGCTGCAATCGCGCGAGCAATTCCGCGGCACCGGCGGCTCGCTGTACTACCTGCATCACCTGAACCTGACGGAAGGCTCGGAGCGCCTGTGGGTGGAAGTGCGCGACAAGGATTCCGGCCTGGTGCTGCAGCGCACGCCGCTGACCGCCGCGCAGGACTACGAGGTCAACTACCTGCAAGGCCGCGTCACCCTGCGCGCCGCGCTGCCATCGACCACCGATGGCAGCACGCTGGTACAGACCGCCAGCGTGAACGGCAACCCGGTCTACCTGGTCGCCACCTACGAATACGTGCCGGGCCTGACCGAGGTCAGCTCCAGCGCCATCGGCCTGCGCGCCAGCCACTGGCTGGACGATCACCTGCGCGTAGGAACTACCCTGTATCGCCAGGGCGAGGAGAGCAACCAGCAGAACCTCAAGGGCGTGGATGCCACCTACCGCTACACGCCGGCTACCTGGATCAAGGGCGAGCTGGCCCGCTCCTCGGGCATCGGCAGCGACAGCCTGAGCTCGACGACCGGTGGCTATGATTTCGTGGCCAACCAGTCCACCGGCAAGGGCGCCACGGCGCGTCGCATCGATACCGCCGTGGACCTGGGCGACGTCAGCAGTTTCAAGGGCCGCCTGACTGCGTACTGGCAGGAGCGTGATCCCGATTTCTCCGGCCCCGGCGCGACGCTGCCCAGCGGCGAAGGACTCTCGCAGAAGGGCATGACGGCAGTGGTGCCGGTGGACGAGCGTACCGAGCTGGCGGCCAAGCTGGACCGTCGCGAGCAAGTCAACAGCACCGCCAGCCAGAGCGCCAATTCCAGCGAAGCGGCGCTGCGCCACAAGATCGATGCGCAGTGGGGCGTGTCGGTAGGGGTGCGGCAGGACAATCGCAACGGCATCAATCCGACCGGCGTGGTCAACAACGCCAGTTCCCTGTTGTCACAGAATGGCGCACGCATGGATGTGATCGCGCGGATCGATTATCGTCCGCTGGCCGACGGTGAAGCCGAAAAGGCCGCCGCCATGGAGGCAGCGCGCCAAGAGGGCGCAGCGCCGGGTCAGGATGCCGGCAAATCGCTGGTGGAGACGGTGCCGCCGACTGCCATTGGCGATGGCAGCGCGCCATCGGCCACGGGCCAGGCCTTGCTCACAGCGGGCGGCAGCGGCCCGGCCTCGTCCATCGTCCCCACCACCGGTGTCTCGGCCAACGGCAATGCGCAGGCGCGCAGCCCCAGCGATGCCACCGCCGCCGTCGGCGTGGCGGCCGCGCGCGTGCCCGGCCTGCAGTACAAGTCCTGGGACAGCTATGCCTTCGTGCAGGGCACGGCCAGCCGCAGCGGCAACCGCAGTGACAACGATCGCGCCGGTCTCGGCGGCAGCTGGCGCGTTACCGACAAGCTGCGCCTAGGCGCGGAAGCCTCGGGCGGTGACGGTGGCATGGGCGGGCGTCTGTCGGGCGACTACCAGGTCGACGAGCGCAGCACCGTCTACCTGACCTACACGATGGAAACCGAGAGCGCCGACAGCAACTATGCCGGCCGCCAGGGAACGCTGACTTCCGGCACCCACTATCGCTTGAACGACCAGGTCGGCACCTTCGCCGAGTCGCGCTGGTCCGAGGGCGCCGGGCCCAAGAGCCTGACCCATGCCTTCGGTGTCGACTATGCCCCCGATACGCGCTGGAGCTTCGGCAGCAAGTACGAGACCGGCACCCTGTCCGATCCGCTCTCGGGCGATATCAAGCGCGATGCCGTGGGCCTGTCGGCTGCCTTCAAGAAGGATGGCCTGAAATACGCCAGCGCCATCGAATACCGCATGGACCGCAGCACCACGCTGGGCAACGTCAGCGGAACTTGCACCACCAACGATGCCGCGGGCAACTGCAGCGGCACGGCAGTGAACATCAATCGCCGTACCTGGCTGTGGAAGAACCAGGCGCAATACCAGTTGAGTCCGGCCTGGCGCCTGCTGGGAAAGTTCAACCTCTCGCGCAGCAGCAACTCGCAGGGCGCGTTCTACGACGGCGACTATAGCGAGACCGTGCTGGGGGCGGCCTATCGCCCGGTCGACAATGACCGCTGGAATACGCTGTTCAAGTACACCTACTTCTACAACGTGCCTTCGGCCGGCCAGGTCGATGGCAGTGCCTACAGCACCTCCAGCACCGGTGGCGCACTCGATTATGCGCAGAAGAGCCAGGTCTTCAATATCGACACCACCTACGATGTCCTGCCGTGGCTGTCGCTGGGCGTGAAGTACGGCATGCGCGTGGGCCAGCTGAGCCTGACCAAGACCTCGGGCGACTGGTTCTCCAGCCGTGCCGACCTGTGGGTGCTGCGGGCCGACCTGCATATCGTCAAGGAGTGGGATGCGCTGGTGGAAGCTCGCAGGCTGGCCGCCAAGGAAGCCGGCGATGCACGCTCAGGCTACCTGGTGGGGCTGTATCGCCATGTCAACGAGAACGTCAAGATGGGGGTGGGCTACAACTTCACCAACTTCTCGGACAATCTTACCGACATGTCGTATCGCAGCCATGGCTGGTTCCTCAATGCGCTGGCAACCTTCTGAGCAAGCGCGCAAGAAAGATCGCGCGTCCCGGGCAACCGGCACGCGCGATCAGGACAGGCGCCCGCAGATGCGCAAGGCCTCAGGCAGGCCTCAGCGGCACCGAGATGCGATAGCCGGTGCCACGTTCGGTATGCAGGGGCAGCTCGGCGCCGGTGTGATTGAACCAGCGACGGCGCAGGCGGCTCACCATCTGGTCCAGGCGGCGCTCGTCGTAATCCATCCAGTCGTAGCCCAGCGCGGTGACGACATCGCGACGCGATACGGTCGTCGCACGCGGGCGGGTGGCGAAGAGTTCCATCAGGCACATCTCCTGGTGGTTCAGGGTGGCGCGATGACCGCCCGGGGATTGCAGTTCGCGCTTGAGCGGGTCCAGTCGCCAGCCCGCATCGCCGAGGCGACGCACCATCGATGCGATGTGTGCGCCCAGCAATTCGGGGGTGACAGGTTTGGTCAGGAACTGGTCGGCAAACTGGCGCAGGCCACGGATGAGTTCGGTGCCGCCGGCCTGCTCACCCAGCAGGATCACGCCGGCCCGGGGACGCTGGCCGTGCAGGTGGCGCGCGGCCAGATAGCCTTCGTGGCCTGGCAGGTCGACGTCGATGACGGCGATGTCTGCCACGCTCGCATGCACCATGAAGTTCTGCAGGCAGGAGGCCTCCGTGACGCAATGCCCCTCGCTGGTCAATGCCCGGTTGAAACTGCGTCGTATTTCCGCATTGCCTTCCAGTATCAAAATGTTCGCCATACCCTGATCCTCGTTATTGTCGTTGTCCCATATCACGCCGCCCGGACTTGCAAGAGGGAGGCGCCGTGACCGTGGGCGGATTATGGCCAGTGGGATTGTGTGAGGATAGACGACGCTAGGAATGGTTAACACAAATTAACAGATCCATTGCGCCATGGAAACGCCATGGCCGGCTGCGCGAGGCCGCACTGCGAGCGCGTGGCGATCCCGGTATCATCTGCGGTTTTGCAAGGTGGGCCTGCGCACCATGCCGGCCTTGATGCGCGGCATTTCCAGCCGGAAATCCGCGCGTTGCGCGAGAGGGAAGACAGAGAATATTTCAATGAACATTGCCATCCTGGAAGATGATCCGCTGGAAGCCGAACTGGTGCGTACGACCCTGACGCAGGCCGGCCACCACTGCCAGCATTTTTCCACCGGCACGGCCTTGCTGGCGGCCCTGCAACGCAGCTCCTTCGACCTGCTGGTGCTGGATTGGATGTTGCCGGACATGACCGGCCACCAGGTCCTGGACTGGGTGCGCGCGCATCTGGGACGGCGCATGCTGGTGTTGATCCTCTCCAGCCGCTCGCTGGAGGAGCATGTGGTGCTGGGCCTCATGGCCGGTGGTGACGACTACGTGATCAAGCCGGCGCGTCGCGCTGAGTTGCTGGCACGCGTGCATGTGCTGGCGCGTCGCCTGCCCGCGCAGGAGGCTACGGTGGTGCCGCCCTCCGACCTGATCGAGGTCGGTCCCTACCGCCTGCACAAGATCAAGCGGATGGCGCATCTGGCCGGTGTGCCGGTAGAGTTGAAACCCAAGGAATTCGACATCGCCTGCCTGCTGTTCTCGCAGCTGGGCGCGGTGGTGTCACGCGAGGCGCTGGTGGAGCAGGTCTGGGGCCGCGACCTGGTGGCCTCGCGCACGCTGGATACCCACATGTCGCTGGTGCGCAGCAAGCTGGCGTTGCGCCCCGAGAATGGCGTCAAGCTCACCACCATCTATACGCTGGGCTACCGCCTGGACCGCATCGATCCGGAAGACGATTTCTGAGCCGTCCCGCCGTCATGACATCTCATCGAGGGCCGGCAGCCTCAGCGTGAAGCGGGCGCCGCCGCCGTCACGGTTATGCGCACTGACCTGGCCACCGTGCAGTTGCGCCACCGTCTGCACGAAGTTCAGGCCCAGGCCGATGCCTGGCTGGCTGCCCTGGCCAGCGCGGTAGAAGGGCTCGAACAAGCCTGCGCCATCGGCCGGCAAGCCGGCTCCCTGGTCGTCGACGTGGCAGGCCAGCCAGGGCTTGGCTGTCTGCTTGTCCTGTTGCACCGTGCACAGGATGCGTCCCCCCACCGGGCCGAACTTGATGGCATTGCTCAACAGGTTGGCCAATGCCCGCACCAGCATCTGCCGCTCGCCCGACACCCAGTGCGGCAAACCATCCCCCTCGATATCGATGCGCACGTTGCGCTCGCGCGCCAGTGGCCACAGGCTGTCGGCAGCATCGGCCAGCAACGCGTCCAGGTTGAGCTCCTCGCGTAGCGGCGTGCCGGCCTTGGCGCGCGCCAGCAGGACGAAGTCATCGGCCAGCGAGAGCGTGCTGCGCACCGATTTCTCGATGCGTGCAAACATGGCCTCCTGTTCCAGCACCAGCTGGCCCTGGCGATGCAGCGCCAGCATGGCGAGGATGGACGACTGCGGGGCACGCATGTCATGCGAAATGAAGTTCAGGCTGAGGTCGCGCTGGCGCTCGGCATTGCGCAGCGCCGTGATGTCGGCCAGCGAGACGATCGCACCGATGGTCAGCCCGCGGGCATTGCGTGCGGGCGTGCTGCGCAGGGCGAAGATGCGACCACGGCCGTCGGTCACTTCCTGCTGCGCGTTGCCGTCCTCGCCGGCGCTGTGCAGGCTGTTCCAGTCGTGGCTGGCGTTGAGGCTGCGCAGCAAGATTTCAATGGCAAGGCCCTGCACGGGCGGGCTGCCCAGACCTTCGAAGAGCTCCTGGGCCTTGCGGTTGAAGAGCACCAGGCGGCCTTCGCCGTTGATCACCAGCTTGGCCTCGGGCAGGCTCTCCAGCGTGTCGTTGACGAACTGGTGCAGGTCGAGCAGGCGCAGGGTGGCGGTGCGGGCAGCTTCGATGCGGCGCTCCAGGAAATCCCAGCGGCGCGAGACCGCGCGTGTCTGCACCTCGAACGGCGCGCTGGCGGCCAGGCGGGTGGTTTCCTGGTCCAGGTAGCGCAACGCCGATTGCAGGCGCAGCCAGCTCCAGACCGGATAGACCAGCCACAACAGCAACAGCGCCGCTGCAGGGGGCAGCCAGAGGTCGTGGCTGAACAGCAGGATGCTGGTGGCGGCGATGGCCAGGGTGAGGGCGCCGGTGAGCAGCAGCGCCGCGCGCGGCGCCAGCAGGGTGAAGGCCAGCAGCACCAGCAAGGCCGGTAGCGCATTGAAGGCGATCGCCATGGTGGCGCTCGCGTCGTCGATGGCGCGACCCTCGCGCAATGCGCCGATCATGTTGGCGTGGATCTCCACCCCCGACATCAGGCCGCTGCCGACCCCGGCGGGGACCGGATACAGGTCACCCAGGCCGGCGGCGGTCACGCCGACCAGCACGATCTTGTCGCGAAACAGCGCGGCCGGTGCCGCGCCATGCAGCACGTCCACGTAGGACACCTGGTTGAAGTGGCCGGCCGGTCCGAAGAAGGGCAAGCGCAGCGGCGCTGTCTCCGTCAGGGCCGGCGGCGAGGCGGTCGGCGCGGGCGCGGCCAGTTCCTGCAGGGCCAGGCCGAAGGCTTTCCAGCGGTAGCGCCCGATGTGCAGGAAGGGCTCGATGGCGCGTACCCGGCCATCCTCATCCAGCTTGAGCTGGATATGGGCCAGGCCGGCAGCGGCCGAGGCCAGCGCCGACAGTGGCAGGCGTGGCGCGATGCCGCTATCACCCTGCATGCTCAGGATGGGCAGGATGGTGTTGCGGTTGCGGTTCATCGCCGCGGCCAGGGCGCGGTCGGCCGCGGCGCTGGCGGGGTCGGTCTCGGTGAGGATCAGGTCCAGGCCGATGGCGCGCGGGTTGGCGTTGTCGAGCAGGTTGATCAGCTGCGCGTGCAGGCCGCGTTTCCACGGCCAGCGCCCCAGTTCGGCGATGCTCTTGTCGTCGATGGCGATGATGACGATATCGCTGGGCGCCGGTCGCGCCAGCATGCCGATGAGACGGTCATAGACGATACGGTCGACCGGTTTAAGCGCGCCATCGTGCAGGACCACCGCCAGCACCAGCGTAGCGGCCACCAGCATCAGCCATTCCAGTCGCAACCACAGGCGGCGCACCGCCGGGCGCGCGCGCGTGCCTGGGCTAGTCGGCACGTACCGGTCCCTGGCTAGTGTTCAGGCTGCCACCGGAGCCGGTGCCCCAGCGGCGCTCGACCAGGTACTTCTGCGGTGTCGAGAAGGCGCCACGATAACCGTCGGCCTCGATGGTCTGCACGCGTGCAAGGTAGGCACCGGGCGCGGGCGTGGCGAAGGATACGTTGGCCTGGTCGGTCTCGATATGCTGGACCGGTCGGGCGAAGCCGGGGTCATCGGCACGGCTGCTCTCGAAGACATAGTGCTGGCCCGCCTCGCCGTGCCAGGCGAAGCGCATGCCCTGTTCGTCCTGGCTGGCCGATGGGGCTTGCTGGGGGGGGAGGATGTCCAGGGCCGAGGCATCGCTCCACGGACCCTGGTCAGCCTGGCCGTTGTGCTCGTTGACGCTGGCCACGCGCCAGTAGTAACGGCCGTCGGCCAGGCCGGGATGCTGGTAGCGATGGGTGGACAGGGCCGGCTGATCATCGACCAGGCGGGTGAAGGCGGCATCACGCGCAAGCTGCAGATGGTAGGACGCGGCCTGCGTGACCTCGGCCCATTCGAAGCCCACCGGCGTGACCTGGTCGGTGCCGCGTAGCTTGGGTCCCGGTCCCAGCAGCAGGGGTGCGAAGGGACGCGCCTTGAGATGCAGGGGCAGCACGGCTTCGCGGCCTTCCAGGCCGAGCGTGTCGATGGCCGAGGCACGGATGAGGTAGTCGCCATCCTCCAGCTCGGGCAGGCGCGCCAGGGCCTGGCCATCGACGGCTGGCACCGTCAGTTCGGCCACGCGTTGCATGCCGCCGGCATCGGTGGCCAGCGTGACGCGGAAGGCCTGGGCAGCGGGCAGCGCCAGCTGCACGCGCAGGGGCAGGCGCTCCTGCGTGGCGGCGGTGCCGGCCAGCGATGGTGCAGGCAGCAGCGTCACCGGAGCCGTCTGGCGGTGGTCGGTGCCGGTCACGCTGCCGTAGTCGGCTGGCAGGCGTTGCTCGCGCCGGTCGGCCTTAACCGCCACCACCCCCTTCAACACCTCGCTATAGGACGCACCGTCGTCGAAGCGCACCCGGAAACGGGTGCCGCGCACCCCGGCAATGGCCAGCGGCGTCTGCACCTGGTATTGGCTGCGTGGCACCGTGAAGGGCGTGACCTCGGAGGTGATGCGGCCTTGCCGCAATGTCAGTTCGGTACGCGGGCGGTTGGTGAAGTCCTGCACCTTCAGCAGCGTCAGTTGCAGGTTGCTGGCCGGCGGCAGCGCAAAGCTGGTGCCATCCTTGAGCTGGAAGGTGACAAAGCCGTCGGTGCCCGTCACCACCACGGCACCCTCGCCGGCCTGGGCGCCGACGCGGCTGTCGATCACTTCGCCGGCCTTGTCCACGATGCTGACCGCGCCGCGCAGGGCCACCACGGTGGCAAAGGCATTCTGGTCCGGCAGCAGGCGCGCGGGGATGACGATGGCATTGCCCACCGGGATGCTGCGGTCGTTGGCGATGCCATTGGCCTTGGCCAGCGCGCGCCAGTTGCTGGCCGAACCGGTGAAGCGGCGTGCGATGGAGGACAGGGTCTCTTCCTGGGCGATGCCATAGACGATGTCGCTGTTCTTGCGGACAAGTTCACCCGGCGCCTGCAGATTGCCGGCCTGGAGCTGGCTGGCGAGCAGCAGCAAGAGACCGGCCGCGCCGATGTCGACGAAACGATGGAACTGCATAAGATGGGATCCCCCAAAGGGCGCCATGGGCTCATGCAGAGCGGGCAGCCCGTCGTTGATGTGCTCGCCGCGTCGCGGCGGGACAATCCGGATTGCTCCGGCGTGCAGTCCGCGATATTACACTGTCGGGTGTTGTCTGCCTGACATCTACTGACGGAATATTCACAAAATGTCATTTCCTGGCAACAACCGGCGCAACCGGAGGCCCGGCAGCGGGCTGTTACATGTTGTTTCCAACTTTGTGATTGGCGACACTTGTGCCGGAGGATTCGCGCGCATACTTCACTGCAAGGCGGTCCGCTGTCGGCCGCAGTGATCATACGCAGTGATCAAATCATCGTAGTGTCATTACCATGCAGGAGCCACGTCATCATGAGTCCGCAAGAATCGCAAGCCCTTCAAGATTTTCTCAACCAACTGACCCAGGTACGCGGCATCGTCAAGGATGCGCAGGCCGACGCCCTCATCAGCGCGGCGGTGGCCCGTCAACCCGACGCCGCCTACCTGCTGGTACAACGTGCGCTGCTGATGGAGCAGGCGCTCAATGCCTCCAAGGCCCAGGTGGCCTCGCTGCAGGCGCAGGTGCAGTCCTTGCAGGCCGGCGCGGGCGCTGCCCCCGGCTTCCTCGATGGCAATGCCTGGGGCAATGCGCCCAGCGCCAGTGCCCGTCCTGCCCCGGCAGTGGCGCCAGCGTACGTGCCGGGTTACGCTACTGCTTCTGCGCCGGCACCCCAGCCTTACCAGCCGGCACCGGCCCCGGCGCCTGCGGCTTCTCCCGGTTTCTTCGGTGGCGGCATGGGCAGCATGCTGGGCACGGTAGCGGCCACCGCGGCGGGCGTGGCTGGTGGAGCCTTCCTGTTCCAGGGGATCGAGCACCTGATGAATGGCAATGGCGGCTCCGGTTTCCTGCACCAGAACGCCTTGAGTGCGCCGGTGGAAAACATCGAGAACACCACCGTCAACAACTACTACGGCAGTGACCGCAACAGCGACCAGGCCAGCGACTCCGGTTTCGGCTCCAGCAATGACCTGGCCGATCTGGGCAACATCGACTTCGATGACAGCGCGGGTTACGACGACTCGGTGGTCTGATCGCTGAAGCTACGGGCGCGCATGCGCGGCGGTCGCGTCAGCGGTCGGACCAGACGGCCAGCTCGTAGCCGTCGGGATCGATGAAGTGGAAACGCCTCCCACCCGGGAAGGCAAAGGTGGCGCGGCTGATGGTCGCGCCTGCCTGCAGCAGCTTGTGCTGGGTGTCTTCCAGGTCGTCGCTGTAGAGGATCACCAGCGGCCCGCCCGGCCTGACCGGCTCCCCGGTGGTGAAGCCACCCGCCAGGCGGCCATCCTGGAACTCGGTATAGCCAGGTCCGTAATCCACGAAGCGCCAGCCAAACACCTCTCCATAGAAGGCCTTGCTGCGAGCGATATCGGTGACGTTGAATTCGATGTTGTCGATGCGGTGGTGGCGCTCGGAGCGATTCATCTGCGTGACTCCCTGATCGGTGATGAGCCGGTCATCTTACTCCATGGGCCAGTGCTCACCCCCCGCGATGACCCGGCGTCCGGTTGAAGAAGATATAGCCCGCGATCCCCAGCATGGCAACCCCGAGGATGCTGTCCTGCAGTCGCAGGAACCAGGGATTGCGGCCAAGCCAGTGGCGGATGCGTGAAGCGCCGTAGGCGAAGCAGGTGCCATTGAGCAGTCCCAGCACCTTCGAGCTGATGGCCAGCACCAGCATCTGCTGCCAGACCGGCCCCACCGCCGGATCGGCAAACTGCGGCAGGAACGCCACCAAAAACAGGAACACCTTGGGATTGAGCAGATTAGTGAACAGGCCCTGCCAGAACACCCCCTGCTCGCCACGGGCAGCGACGGTGGCGATGCTTTGCTTGCCCTGCAAGGAGCGCCGCAAGGCCCGCACGCCCAGGTAGACTAGGTAGAGCGCGCCGGCGATCTTGACGGTCTCGAACAGCATCGGTGACTCCCGGAACACCCCGGCCAGCCCGAACACCACCAGCGGTATCTGCACGGCACCGGCGGCAAAGGTCCCCAGTACGCTCAGCCAGGCCACCCTGAAACCTTGCGTCATGCCGCGCGTGAGCGTGAGCGCCATGTCGGGACCGGGCGTGAGGTTCAGCGCCAGGCTGGCGGTCAGGAAGAGCAGGAACAGGTGCAGAGAGGGCATGGTGGTGGGGGCTCCAGGGGCAATGACGGGATTATAGACAGTCGCTCCCGCCGCCGCTCGTGAGCGGCGCGCCAAACCAGCGCGATGTGGCTGTCTCAAGGGCTGGCCAGTCAATTCCGCCCTGGGCGACCCAGGCCACTACGCCATCAGGCCGTACCAGCAATGCATCCAGCCCGAGGGTATTGGCGGTGTTTGTGGTGAGAATGTCGATGCGTCCGCGCCATCCTTCAAGTAGGACCGCCAGCCCGGTGTGCGCCTTGAAGTCCAGCAGCAAGCCCCGGCCCTGATGCAGGTGCTGTCCCAGTCGCGTGCCATCGCCGAGCGCGAAGTCGGGCGCGCTGCAGCCCACCAGCGCATGTGCGTCGCCAAGGGGGTAGCGCAGCGTCTTGCCCCAGAGACGACCAGCCAGGTAGGTCGCGCCATCGGTGGTATCGATCAACGCACGGATCACGTTGGCCAGTGCACGCGACCCCGGACCCGGGCGCATCAACGCCACCTGCGCACGCGACCAGGCCAGCAGCTGCGCGCCGACGGGCCGACGCTCAAGATCGTAGCTGTCCAGCAGATCAGGCGGGGCATCGCCGCGGACGGTGGCGGCCAGTTTCCAGCCCAGGTTCATCGCATCGCCCAGGCCCAGGTTGAGTCCCTGTCCGCCCAGCGGCGAATGCACATGGGCCGCGTCACCGGCTAGCAGCACACGTCCCCGGCGATAACGGTCGACCTGGAAGGCGCGATCGGTCCAGGTGCTCACCAGTTCGACTTCGTCCACCCTCACGTCCACGCCTGACACGCGTCGCAGGACCTCTTCCAGCTGCGGCGCCGTGATCGCCTCCCTGCGATGACAGGCGCCGCCGTCGAAGTCCGCCATGGCAAGGATGCCGGGCGCCTGGTAGGTGTACATGCCACCATCGGTATAGTGCCGCCCCGCAGGCAGACGATCAGGCTCATCCAGCCGGACCCGCGCGGAGTAGCCGGTGAATTCGGGTTCGCTGCCATGAAAGCCGAAGCCGCTGGCCTTGCGCACCCGGCTGCGCCCACCGTCGCAGCCGACCAGCCAACGCGTCAGGAAGGGGCCTGCCGAGCTGTGCAGGCTGACCAGATCGTCATCCTGCGTCACGGCCTGCACTGTCACCCCGCGCCGTATGGTCACGCCCAGTGCCAGGGCGCGCGTGGTGAGCACCGATTCCAGGTGCGCCATCTCGGTCAGCAGGGTGGACTCACAGGGACCGTCGAGGTGATAGGGCCACTGGCGCGGATCGACCTGGTCGCAATAGAAGGGGAGGCCGGCGAAATGACCGCCCGCTTCGCGCGACTGGCTGGTCCAGTGGGCGGTGGCGGCGGCGGGATCCTGTGCGCCGCGCCGTGCGCGGACCGCATCGAGCAGCCCGCGTCGATAGAGCGCCTCGATAGATGGCGAAGACAGCCCGCGCATGCCGAAGGGCAGGCGCTTGAGCGCGCTAGAGGGATCGCTGGCCTGTTCCAGCACCAGCACCGGCAGGCCGGCGAGGGCCAGTTCACAGGCCAGCAGCAGGCCGACCGGACCGGCGCCGGCAATGATGATGTCATGGGGAGATGTGTCGTGCATGAAGACTCCGAGATCAGTTGGTCGTTCGACCAGGACGGTTCGTTGTCTTGAGAACCGCACGGACGAACGGAGGGCGCCTGGAAGGGCGCGGCGTTCGTCGTGGGACTCATGCGCGGGCAGAGCATGGACAGAGCTTCCTCTTACGGAAGGACCTGGGCTGGACCACACCAGATCTGCCTTTTTCGACAGGGCGCACTATAGCGCGCCCTGTGGTAATGGGCAAGCCTGTGCGTCGAGTTGAGGCTGGAGTCGGGCGATGCTTGCCGATGCGAAAGGTATCGACTTGTCGCCGGACGCATTGCGGCCGATCTCGCGGCGGTAGCGCAGGATTTGAGGGCCCTCGGCGGGGATCTTCATGTCCTTGGGCGCTGGCCTGGACGGGTTATGGGTGCGCACGCTGCCGGTGGTCAACAGGGATGGGAACTCCAGGCATCCGCCTGCAGGAGGGACGCGGTAGCCAAGGCTGGTTGGGTTTGGTTTGCTCTGAGGCTGCTTCTGGTCAAGAGCGGACGTGACCATGGCATCTCTAGCTATTCAAAAATCCGGCTATCTCTGTCCGGTCCGTAAGCAAATATCTAGTCCCTGCAACTTGTTCGAAAATCCGCTGTTGTACGCTGAAGGAGCTCGACCCGGCAAGCCACTGGCAGTTCTTAGCCCAGTCAAGCAATTCTGCTGTTGGCACCGCTGGCGCGGGCCAGGCTTGAGCGCACGCCTGCCACTGCGCGCAGGCGTTCATCGAGGTAGGCGCTCACGCGGGGATGCTGACTGAAGGCGACGTTGAAGCGGATGTGGCGATCGGGCATGTCGTTGGCCGAGAATGCGGCACCACGCATCATCAGGATCTCGTTGCGGTAGGCGTCCTGCACCAGCAGGTCCACATCCAGCCCTTCCGGCATGCTGCCCCACAGGAAAATTCCGGCATCACCGGGCTGCTCAAACAGCACGCCGGCCGCGCTCAGCTGTCGCATGCTGGCGTGGCGCGCCACCATGATCTTGCGTTGCAGCCGCTCCAGGTGCTTGCGCAGGTTGCCGGCCTTGAGCACTTCCAGCAGAACGTATTCGTTCAGCGCCGGCAAAGTCATGATGCTGTGGATCTTGGTTCGCATCATCGGCTTGAGCAGTGAGGGCTGGGCGGCCAGGTAACCCATGCGCAGAGCCGGGCTCAACGCCTTGCACAGGCTGGAGTAGTAGATCACGCCATCCAGTCCGGATAGCGATGCCAGACGCGTGCTGTGGCCCTGCTGGAAATGGCCATGCACATCGTCTTCGGCGATCAGGAAGCCATACTGTTGCGCCATGATCAGCACCTTGTGCAGATTGGTGGCGCTACTGCTCCATCCGGTGGGATTGTGCAAAGCCGTCTGCACGAACAGCAGGCGCGGACGGTGCGCGCGGCAAGCGGCTTCCAGTTCGTCCAGGTCTAGCCCATCGGGGCGGCGCTTGATGGGCAGCAAGCGCACGCCGTCCTGGCGCAGCCTGCCGAACATCAGGAAATATCCGGGGTCTTCCACCAGCACCGTATCGCCGGGTTGCAGAAACGTGCGGCAGATCAGATCGATTGCATGGGTGCCGCCAAAGGTGGTGAGGACGTGGCTGGCTTCCGCAGCGATGCCGATGCCGCGCAGAAGCAGCGCGATCTGCTCGCGCAGCTCGGCCAGTCCTTGCGGCGGACAGCGCGAGGCCATGCCGGCCGCGCTGCGCGCCAAGCCACGTTGCACGGCGGCCGCCGGCACTGCGTCCTGCAGCCAGGTCGGCGGCAAGGCTCCACTGCTGGCCTGCAGTAATCCCGGCCGCTGCTCGTTCACTTGCTGAATCAGCCAGACCGGCTCCTGCTCCTGGCCCGCTTCTAGCGCCACCTCGTCGAGAATGGCGCGGCTGGCGTCGGTTGGTGTACAGACGAAGAAGCCCGCCGTGCCGTGCGTTTCGATGACACCTGCGGCCACCAGCCTGTCATAAGCCACCACCACGGTATTGGTGCTGACCGCGAGCTGGGTGGAGAGCTGGCGGATCGACGGCAGCTTGGCCCCGCCAGGCAGGACGCGTTGCGCGATCTGCTGGCGCAATGCGTCCTCAACCTGCTTGAACAGGGCGGTGGGTGAGGAGCGATCGATGGAAAACATCGAGGAAGTCTAGCGTAAAAACATCACCGAGAGCAGCAGCAGGATGGACCCCATCACCAGATTGAATATGCGCTGGTTGCGGGGTGCCTTCAGCACATTGCGGATGGAGACACCGAATAGCGCCCACATGGTGTTGCATGGCATGCCCACCACGGTACCGATCACCGACAACAGCAGTGCGCTGGCGAGCATGTTGCTCTGCGCAGGCATAAAGACGGACGCCATGGTGACCGCCTTGAGCCAGCTTTTAGGGTTCAGCGCCTGGAACAGCACCGCCTGCGCAAACGTCACCGCCTTCGGTGCGCCGGTTCCGGTCACCGAGGCCGCTGCAAGCTTCCAGGCCAACAACACCAGGTACAGTGCGCCCGCGATCCGCAGTAACTGTTGCGTCATCGGATACGCGATGAACACGCTGCCCAGCCCCACGCACATGAGCATGGTCTGCACGAAGATGCCGACCTGGATACCTAGAATCACCGGCAGCGCACCGCGATAGCCGAAATTGGCGCCGGTCGTGGCCAGCATGACGTTGTTCGGCCCGGGTGTGACGGACATCACAAAGCAATAGCTCATCAGGGGCAGCAGTTCAGTCATGGCAGGCAGTCGTAGCGTGGAGAAGCCCCCAGTCTAGAAGCCCGGCACGGCAGGGAACAGATACAAGGTGCGGCATACAAGCACATGCTGTATCAGTCGAACGATGGCTACAGTGGCGATACGAACTGAACAGGCCCTGGTCTGCGTCGGATGTCAGAACCAGAACCCAATTCCCCCTTAGAGCCTGATGACGACCTTGCCGAAGTTTTCCGCACTCCCCATATGAGAGAAGGCCGCCGCGAGTTCCTCCATGCCATAGCAGCGATCGACGACGGGCTTGATCCGTGCCAAGGTCATGGCGCATAACATGGCCTCAAAACTTTCACGATGCCCCACGCTGATTCCCTGCAGGCGTGCTTGTGTCGATACCAGGGCGCGCGCGACATCAGGGCCGTTGCCGGTGCCAGCCAAAAAGCCGATCACCGCAATATTGCCGCCGTGGCGCACCGATGCCAGGGACTGCGCCAGAGTATGACTGCCGCCCATCTCCAGCACCACGTCTGCGCCGATGCCGGCTGTCAGTTCTCGTACCGCGACTGACCACTGTTCCGTACGGCGATAGTTGATGGTGTCGTGAGCGCCAAGCTGGCGCGCGCGTTCCAGTTTGGCATCGTCGCTGCTGGTGATAATGACCCGGGCGCCTCGCAA